>JAWLGW010000980.1:2864-3201 GCA_041690735.1 Planctomycetota bacterium | reverse complement strand
TGGTACTCGCCGAGCTGCATGGCCCCAGCATGACCTGCCCCGCCGCTGCCGTCACGTCGCCCTCGGCCCGGTCGCTCGGCCGCAGCGCCCGGATCGCCAGCGCCTCGGCGCTCACCGGCCGCCGCTCACCGCTCCCGGGCGCTCCGCGTCGAGCGGCCACAGCTGCACGCGCCCGTCGCTCAGGCCGACCACGAGGTGCCGCCCGTCCGGCGTCAGGGCCACCGCCAGCGGAGACGCGCCCGACAGCGACCGCTCGGCCGCCGGCGCGCCGCCCGCCCGCTCGACCACGGTGAACGTCCCGGCGCCGCGGCGCGCGGCGCACCACCCGCCGCGCGCC
>JAWLGW010000980.1:0-2854 GCA_041690735.1 Planctomycetota bacterium | reverse complement strand
CGGCGGACAGGGAGAGCCCGGTCACGCCGCTGTTCACGCCGCCCAGGGACGCCACCTGCAGGCCGCTGGCGGGCTCGAACAGGGAGAGGCCGCCCTCGCCCCTGGCGATCAGGTGCTCGGCGGGGGCCCAGCCGAGCTCGCCCACCGACCAGCGGTCGATCCCCTCCCAGGAGGCGAGCTCGGCGCCGCTGTCGAGGTCCCACAGGCGGACCCGACCGCCGCTCTCGCCCGTCGCCACCCGCCGGCCGTCGGGGCCCGCGGCGATCCCGCGCAGGCGGCCGCCCACCTCGATCGTGCGCAGCCGCTCGCCGCTGGCGACCGAGAACACGTGCGCCCGCCCGTGACTCCTCGCGAGCAGCCGCTCGCCGTCGGGGGTCCAGGCCACCTGATCGGTCCAGTCGGAGAACAGCGGGCGCGCTCGGCCGCTCGGCACCTCGAGCAGGGCGATCCCGGCCCGACCCGACACGGCGAGGGTGGACCCGCGGGGGCCGAAGGCCAGGTCGAACACCTCGTCCTTGATCGTGACGCCCCCCCGGCGCAGGCGAGCGACCGGCAGGCTGGTGGCGGCGTCGATCAGCTCGACCCGGCCCGTGCGGTCGGCCGTCGCGATCCACGCCCCGTCGGCCGAGCAGGAGACCGCCCGGACCAGGTCGGGCAGGCGGGTGACCGCGCTGCCGCGGGCGGCGGCCTCGCGCCGCAGGGCCGCCAGACACAGCGCCCCGTACGCCGCGGGCACCTTCTCCTCGGCGATCGCGCGCCGGAGCGCCGCGGCCGCGGGCAGCGACCGTCCGGCCAGCCAGTGCATGCGCGCCAGCGCCAGCGCGTCCGCCGGCTCCCCCGCCGCCCGCGCGGCCTCGAGGAGGCGAAGGGCGGCCTCCACGCTGTGGCGCGCCGCCAGCTGCTCGCCCGCGGGGGCCTGCTCCGCCGGGCCCTGCCGATCGAGCACCCCGAGGTCGTACAGGAGCAGCGACCCGTCCTCGCCGCCGGCCAGCACCCGCCCGTCGCGCGACAGCGCCACCGCGCCCACGCGGCTGCCCTGCCCGCCCAGCGCCAGCAGCTCGCGCGCGCCGCCCTGCTCCGCGGTGAGCTCCCACAGTCGGCACCGTCCGTCCGCGCCGCCGGTCACCACCAGGGGTGTGAGCCACTCGGGTGCGCCGCGCAGCGGCGCGCCCGCGAGCGCCAGGACCGCGCCGGTGTGGGCGCGCACCTCCTGCGCGACGCCGCCCGCCCCCTCCACCCGCAGCGAGCTCCCCTTGCCCACCACGCCCCAGCCGTCCGGCGTCACCAGGCTGAGCAGCTTGCGCTCTCCCTGCGGGGGCAAGTATTCGGGGGCCTCGGGGAAGTCGAGCGACCAGCGGTGCACCGCGCCGGTCCCCCGCGCCACCAGCCGGCCCTCGGCGTCGAAGTCGAGCCGGAGGACCGCCTCGCCGTGAGGCGGGAGCTCCAGCAGGCGCAGCCCGGTGGCGGCGTCCCACACCGAGACGCTGCCGTCGGCGGCGCCGCTCGCCGCCAGCAGGCCGTCGTGAGAGAAGGCCGCCGCGGTGACCTCGGCGCGGTGTCCCTCCAGCCGCAGGGCGGCCGGGGCCTCCTGCCGCCCCGCCGGACGGGCGAGGCCGAGGTCCCACACCCGCACCCGCCCGTCGCGGCCGGCGGTGGCGAGGAGGTCCGCCGAGCTGCTCAGCGCCAGGGCGGACACCCCCTCGGGGTGCGCCGCCAGGGTCCGCTCCGGAGTCACCGAGACGCTGACCGCGCCCAGCTCGGTGGTCGAGAAGGCGAGGGCCCACACGCGCACGCTGCCGTCCACGCCGCCGCTCAGCAGCCGCTCGCCGGTGGGCGTCCAGGCGACGCAGGTGGTGGCGCCGGCGTGGCCGCGCAGGCGCCCGACCTCCACGTAGTTGTTGCTGACCAGCTGCCGGCGGCCGCTCCGCTCGATCCACTGCTGCTCGTAGGCCCACACCCGCACGGTCCCGTCGCCGCAGGCGAAGGCGAGGCGCGCCTCGGTGGGGTGGAAGGCGATCGGGCCCGCCGCCGGCGACGGCCCGTCCTCGTCGCGGGCCCGCGTCGCCTCGGGCCACCGCCAGTGGACGCTGCCGCCCGCGTTCCACCAGCCGAGCCCGCCCCCCGCGCTGCTCGCGAACACGTAGCCCGGGCGCAGCGCCACACCGCTCACCTCACCCGGCAGCCCCTCCTCCAGCGCCGCCACCGGGGCGGCGTCGACCGCGGCGTGCAGCCGCAGCGAGCCGTCGCCCCCTCCTGAGGCGAGGAGGTCGCCCGCGAGGGAGAAGGCGAGCGCCCGCGTCGGCGCCTCATGCGCCGCGACCTGCGCCACCCGCTGACCGGTGAGGTCCCACAGGGCCACGCTCCCGTCCTCGCCGCCCGTGGCCACCCGCGCGCCCGACCAGGTGGCCGCCACCGCGGCGCCCGCGCCCTGACCGGTCGGCCAGGCGGCCACCTCGCCGCCGCGCAGCGGGTCCCACACCCGCAGCAGCCCGTCCGCGCCCACCGACACCAACCGCTGGCCTCCGGCGAAGGCGAGGCCGGCCGTGCCGCCCGCGTGGCCGGAGAGGTCGTGCAGGGGCGCGGGGGAGCGGCGCTCCACCCGCCACAGGCCGATCCGCGCGGAGAGGGCCGAGCGTCCCTCCTCCTCGAGCAGGCGGCGGGCCTCGCCGAGCCGCTCCCGGGCCACCGCCCACCGCTCGCTGGCGGCGGCGCTCTCTCCCTCGGCCACCAGGCTGTCGGCCAGGCGACGACGCGCCTCCCGCGCCGCCCGCTCGGCCCGCTCGGCCTCGACCCGAGCCCGAGCCTCGCCGGCGGTGGCCCGATCGCGCTCCGCCCGCACCAGCAAGAACCCCAC
>JAWLGW010000979.1:0-3213 GCA_041690735.1 Planctomycetota bacterium | reverse complement strand
GTCCTCAACTTCCTCTTGTTCTTCGGCAAGGACCTGCTGGCGCGGGCGCGCTCGGGCCAGCGCCGCCGGGCGCACCGGGCCGCCCACGCGCGGCACCAGGAGCAGCCCTTCCACACCTGCGCGGTGTGCGGCGCCACCGACAAGAGCCACCCCGAGCGGGAGTTCCGCTACTGCACCCAGTGCGAGGGCTCGCCCGGCCTGTGCAGCGAGCACCTGGCGGAGCACACGCACGCGTAGGGCAGGCGACGCGTGCGGCTCGCCGTCCCTCGCGCCGCCCCCGCCCGCTCGCGCGACCCCTACTCCGCCGCCCGGGGTTACTCTCGCCCCGTGACCTCGCGCCCCGTCATGCCGCGCTCCGCCACGCCACGGCTGGTGTTCCTCACCACCGAGGGCTTCCCCCCCACGATCTTCAGCTCGCAGGTCGGCGACCTGCTGCGGGTGTTGGCCCGCGAGGGGCTGCGGTTCGAGGTGATCGCCTTCGACCCGCTCCTGCCGCGGACCCTGCTGAGCGAGCCCGGCCGGGGCGGCCTGCGCGCGTTGCGCGCCGCGCTGCCCGCCTCCACCCCGCTGCGGGTGCGGCCGTACGTCCCCTACGAGGACCGGCTGGGGCAGCCCCTGGCGGGCGCGCAGCTGGGGTGGGAGCTGCGGCGCCGGGTGCCGACCGTGGTCCACGCCCGCGGCCTGTGGGCGGCGGCGCTGGTGGCGCGGCTGGCCGAGGTCCGGCCCTGGGTCCGCCTGGTGTACGACGCCCGCGGGGACTACCTCGCCGAGCACGCCTTCCACCATACGGGGCGCGGGGACGCGGAGGCCGACGCGCAGGCGCACCGGATCCTGCGCGCCGAGCGGGGGGTGGTCCGCGCCGCCGACGCGGTGCTGTGCGTGTCCGAGGCGCTGGCGGACCTGCTCGAGGCGCGGCACGGCGACGTGCGCGGCAAGGTGACCGTCGTCCCCTGCGGGCACGACCCCGATCGCTTCGGCCACGACCCCGCCCGCCGGCGGGCGGTGCGGCACCGGCTGGGGCTGGGTCCTCGGTTCACCCTGATCTACGCCGGCTCGCTGGTCCCGTACCAGCTCCCGGGCGCCGTGGCCCGGGCGGCCGCGCTGACCCGCTCGCTGCGCCCCGACGCTCACCTGCTGGCGCTGACCCCCGACCCGGCGCGGGCAGAGCGCGTCCTGCGGGCGGCGGGGCTGAGCCCAGGCACCTTCACCTGCGCCCGGGCGGCTCACGCCGAGATGCCTGGATACCTGGACGCCGCCGACGCCGCCTTGCTCCTGCGGCGGCGCGACCCCGTCAACGCGGTGGCCAGCCCGGTCAAGCTGGCGGAGTACCTGGCCTGCGGGCTGCCGGTGCTGGTCAGCGACGGGATCGGGGACGCCAGCGGCCTGGTCCGCGAGGCCGGCCTGGGGCAGGTGGTCGCCGACCCCGAGGACGCCGACGCGCTGCGGGCCGCCCTGACCCTGCTCCTCGAGGCGCCGCCTCAGCGGGAGCACGTGGCCCGGGTGGCCCGCGACCGCCTGGCGCGCGACCGCTTCCTCCCCGCCTATCGCTCCCTGTATCACGACCTCGCCGGGCGAGCTCACCGGGCGCTGCGGTAGCATCCGCGGCATGTGCGGGATCGCAGGGCTCCTCCAGCTGCGCGGCGGGCGCGCCCCTTCGGCGCCGGTGCGCGCCATGGTGGGGGCGCAGGCGCACCGCGGCCCCGACGGCGAGGGGCTGCTCGAGCTCGGTCCCTTGACCCTGGGGCACCGTCGCCTGGCGGTGCTCGACCCCACGGCCCGCTCGGCGCAGCCCATGCGGCTGGCGACCGAGGCCGGCGAGCTCGCCCTCAGCTACAACGGCGAGGTCTACGACTACCGCGAGCTGCGCGCCGAGCTGGAGGCGGCGGGCGAGCGCTTCACCTCCGACGGCGACACCGAGGTGGTGCTGCGCGCCTACGCCCGGTGGGGCGAGGAGGCGCTGACCCGGCTCAACGGCATGTTCGCGCTGGCCCTGTGGGACGGGCGGCGTCAGCGCCTGGTCCTGGCGCGGGATCGGCTGGGGATCAAGCCGCTGTACGTGTACGACGACGGCGACCGGCTGCTGTTCGCCTCCGAGCTCAAGGCGATCCTGGCGGCGGCCCCCGCCGCGCGGGCGGTGGAGCCCGGGGTGCTGGCGCGGTTCCTCGCGGGCGGCGTGCAGGACGACGGGCCGCGCACCTTCTTCCGGGGCGTGCGGCAGCTGACGCCGGGGCACGCCCTCACGGTCGACCTCACCGCCGGTGAGGCCGTCCGGCGCGACGCGCCCTATTGGACCTTCGACGCGGCGACGGCCCGGGCCCGCTATGACTACCGCGACCCTGCGGCGACCCTGCGCGCCCTGCTGGAGGACGCGGTCGCCCTGCGGCTGCGGAGCGACGTGCCGGTGGGGACCTGCCTGTCGGGCGGCCTCGACTCCAGCGCGGTGGTGGCGCTGGCCGCGGGGCGGGTCTCCGCGCCGGTGCGCACCTTCACCGCCGTGTACGACGACCGCGGCTACGACGAGCGGGCCTACGCCCGCGCCGTGGTGCAGCGCTTCGGCTGCCAGGCGGTGGAGGTGCGTCCGCGGCCCGGGCGGGGGCTGGTCGACCTGCTCGACCTGATCGGCTGGTACCACGACGAGCCCTGCGCCCGGCCGGGCCTGGTGACCCAGTGGTACGTCATGGCCGCCGCCGCCGAGCACGTGACGGTGCTCCTCGACGGGCAGGGCGGCGACGAGCTGCTGCTGGGCTACGCCAGCTACGCGCTGCCGTACCTGCGCTCGCTGGGGGGCTCCACCCTGCGCCACCCCAGCCAGGCGCTCAAGCTGGCTCGCGACGGCCTGGGGCTGCTCGCGCAGCCCAGCACCAGCTCGTCTGGGCCCGGCACGCTGCTCCGCCACGTGGTGGCCGCCGGCTGGAGGCGGGTGAGCCCTCGTCGCGGCCCCGCCCTGGCCGAGGACCTGCGGCGCGCGGCGGCCGAGCTCCCCCTGGAGCGCACCGGCGCCCAGCCCGGCCTGGCGCCGATCGACCGCCTGCTGCGCGACGAGGTGGCCTACCTCAGCCTCCCCGCTCTGCTGCACCACGAGGACCGCACCAGCATGGCCTTCTCGCTGGAGGCCCGGGTCCCCTTCCTCGACCACCGGGTGGTGGAGTTCTGCCTGGGCCTCGACTACCGCGACAAGGTGGAGGGCGGCGCCATGAAGGCCGTGCTCCGCCG
>JAWLGW010000978.1:2703-3215 GCA_041690735.1 Planctomycetota bacterium | reverse complement strand
GCGGGGGCGCGATCGTGAACATCGTGTCGGAGATGTGGCGCGGCTTCCCGGGCATGGCGCACTCGGGCGCCGCCCGGGCCGGGGTGGTCAACCTCACCCAGACCCTGGCGGTGGAGTGGGCGCAGGCCGGGGTACGGGTGAACGCCGTCGCGCCGGGGCTGATCTGCTCCAGCGGCCTCGACAACTACGGCGAGGCCATGCAGCCCTTCATCCAGGAGGTGGTGGCCGACATCCCCGCCAAGCGAATGGGCACCGAGGAGGAGGTCGCGGCCGCGGTCACCTTCCTGCTGTCGCCGGCGGCGGGCTACGTGAGCGGCGCCACCCTCCGGGTGGACGGCGCGGCCTCGCTGTGGCGCAAGACCTGGGAGGTCGACGCCCACGACACGTGGCCGCCCTTCAGGGCGCTGTGACGGGGGAGGCTGTCGCAAGCTGCAGCCGCGGTAACCCGAGGAGATCGAACACGGAGGATCAACAGCAAGCAGGGAATGAAGAGGGTGCAGATGAGCTGAGTG
>JAWLGW010000978.1:0-2693 GCA_041690735.1 Planctomycetota bacterium | reverse complement strand
CGAGCACGCAGGGCTATGGGGCAGGCGCGCTTCTTACGTGCCCGTGCCCGTGCCCGAAGAGCCTTCGGGCACGGGCACGGGCACGGGCACGAAGGTATGTCATTCAGCTCAGTTGCACCCCATTGAGACTCCCTGTTGATATGCGGGCTGCGAGCCGCCCGGAAGGCGCTCCTGCCGCCTTGCGACTGCGCTCGTTGCCGGGCGCGCTCATGCTGGCAGGCGCGGCCAAAAGGCGCCATTCTGGTCGAGCCGCAGCGGAGGCTCGGGGGGAGTTTCGTGGCCGAGGACTCCAAGGACGTCGTCGACGTCACCATCGGGGACACGCCCCCCGATGACGGGAGCGGTCCGGATACGCTGAAGCTGCGCCCCGGGCGGCGCACGACCTTCCGTATGCGGCGCCCCAAGCTGGTGCTGCGGCTGCTGGTGGTCGACGCTCACCTGGCCCCGTGCGCCGGCGAGAGCTGGATCGCCGAGGCCGAGGGCAAGGACTACCAGGGCCAGGTCGACGCGCTGGGCCTGGTGGAGCTCCAGCTGCCCCTGACGGTGAAGGAGCTCCGGTTCACCCTGGCGCCCGAGGGCGAGGCCGTCTCCTGGGACCTGCAGGTCGACCTGCTCGAGCCGGCCGACAGCCTCAAGGGGGTCCAGGGTCGCCTGAACCACCTCGGCTTCACCGCCGGCGAGGTGGACGGAGCGGACGGCCCCAAGACGCGGGCCGGCGTCAAGGCGTTCCAGCGCCGCTACGGGCTGGCGGCGAACGGCGACCCTCAGGACCCGGACTTCCGGGAGCGCCTGGCGGCGGTGTTCGAGCAGGAGGCGGTGGGGGCAGACCTCGAGGCCCGCCTGCACGACATGGAGCAGGCGCCCCGCACCGTGCTGGGGCGCTCCACCCGCAAGCACGAGGAGCTGGTCGCGGACGGGCCGCGCTCCGAGCGCGGGCAGCAGACGGTCGACCTGCTGGCCGCAGTGGACGCGGTCCTGGCGGGGGGCGCCCGCGACGGGTGGCTCCTCAGCGGCGATCGGTGCCTGCAGGTGACGCAGGGCGTCGGGGTAGCGCCCGACTCCCCGCAGCCGATCGCCGACGCCCTCCCCGGCTGGCCTGCCGCGTGGCGCAGCGGCGTCGACGCCGGCTGCTTCCTGGAGGGCGAGGGCAAGGCCTACTTCTTCAAGGGCGATCAGGTCCTGCGCTACACCCCTGGCAACGGCGCCGACGCCGGCTTCCCCAAGCCGATCACCAGCCACTTCACCGGGCTGCCGCGCAGCTTCGCCGGGGGGGTGGACTGCGCGATCGCCTGGCGGGACAGCCTCTATCTGGTGAAGGGCGGCGAGGCCCTGCGCACGGCGCCCGGTCGGGATCCCGACCCTGGCTTCCCCAAGCCCCTGGCGCAGGTGTGGCGCGACCTGCCGGACGAGATCGCCGCCGACCTCGCCGGCGCCGTGATCGAGCCCGACCGGCTGGCGACCTTCTTCGCGGCCGGCGCCTTCCTGCGCTACAAGCCGAGCCTGGGGCCGCGCGCGGGCTACCCCAAGCACGCGGCCCTCGGGTTCTCACCGGAGGAGGTGAACGTCCTGTCGATCGGCCGGGCGCGCCAGAGCACGCCGCGGCTGCAGGCCGAGCGCGTCCGGTTGTCGTCGGTCCACTTCAACTTCGCCAGCGCGGTGTTCGTCCCCGAGGCGGAGGGGGAGCAGGGGCTGCCCGTCCTGCGGGCGGCCCTGCAGCACCAGGTCGACCACCCCGACCTGCAGATCGTGGTGGCCGGCCACACCGACACGGTCGGCAGCGACGAATACAACGACCGCCTGTCGGCCGCGCGCGCCCAGACCGCCGTAGCGCTGCTGGAGGGCGATCGCGAGGCGTTCGTCGCCGCCACCGGCGACTTCAACGCCGCCGACGACGAGCCTCAGTTCCTGGCCTGGGCGGCGCGGAGCCGGGGCTGGCCCTGCGATCCGGACCAGCACCCCGACATCACCGCCGCCCTGCGCGCCTTCCAGGAGGCCTACAACGGATCGGGCCTGGGCCCGGCCCTGCGCGTCGACGGCCTGGTGGGGCCCAAGACCCGGGGCGCCTACTTCGACCTGGTCCAGGCCGAGCTGGCCCGGCTGTTCGCGGACGAGGGCGATCCGGCCTCCGGAGAAGGCCGCCTGGCGGCCGCCCAGGACGCCCTGCAGTGGGCGGACGACAAGGTCCTCGCCTGCGGCGAGCGGTGCCCGATCGACGAACCCGGGGCAGACGGCCACCGCTCGCGCCTCAACCGCCGCGTCGAGATCCTGTTCTTCGCCCCCGACGTGGTGCCGGTGCCGATCGACCCGGGCCTGTACGACGACTACACCATCACCGACATCGACCCGGACCCGGTCCCGCCGCGGACGACGACGCCCGCGCCAACGCCGACCCCCGCGCCAACGCCGACCCCCGCGCCAACGCCGACCCCCGCGCCCGCGCCCACCCCCACGCCCACGCCGATTCCGATTCCGATTCCGCTTCCCATTCCGACGCCCACTCCGACGCCGACGCCCACGCCGACTCCGACGCCGACTCCGACGCCGACCCCGACCCCGACGCCGACTCCGACGCCGACGCCGACTCCCACGCCCACGCCCACGCCCACGCCCACGCCCACGCCGACTCCGACGCCCACGCCGACTCCGACGCCCACGCCGACTCCGACGCCCACGCCCACGCCCACGCCGACTCC
>JAWLGW010000977.1:0-3218 GCA_041690735.1 Planctomycetota bacterium | reverse complement strand
CCGGGCCAGGCCGCCAGGCGCCGGGCGCACGTACCGCTCGGCGAAGCGGTCGGCGTCGAACTCGCCATAGACCCGGTCGGTGACCTGCGCGGGCTGGCTGCCGCCGCCCAGGCGATAGAAGGTCCCCTCCAGCCCGTGCTGGCCGAGGATCGCGCGGACGGTGGCGCAGCCGTCGCAGCAGAACCACTCCCCCTCCCGCTCGAAGGCCGCGAGGTCGCGCCGGGTGGGCGGCACCGGCTCGCCGCAGTGGGCGCACAGCGGCGCCCGCGCGGTCGCGCAGGCGGCGGGCGGAGAGGTGAGCGCGGCCTCAGGAGCCATGGCAGCACGGCAGCGACTGCTGCGCGTCGACGGAGGGGGCCTGCGGCGCGGCGGGCGCGCGGGGCGCGGCGTAGACCTTGCCGCGCTGGAAGAGGAGCGCCGCGCCGAGCACGATCAGCACCGCCCCGCTCAAGGCGGGCAGCTTGGGGCGCAGGCCGCGCAGCACGGTCTGCAGGCCCACGCCGACCCCCAGCAGGGCGGGCACGTTGCCGGCCCAGAAGGCCGTCAGCACCGCGGCGCCGGCCAGGGGGTCCCCGGTCCCGGCGGCGGCGACCACGTTGAGGTACAGCCAGCCGCAGGGGAGGAGCGGGGTGAGGGCGCCGACGGTCGCCGCCCGCCGCAGCGGCCGGGCCTCGCCGCCGGCGCGGCCCATGAGCCGGGCCGCCCAGGCCTGCAGCCCGCGCGCCCAGCCGGGCAGGTGGGCCGGGTCGATCCGTCCGCGGGCGATGGCGCCGACGCCCCACACGATCATGAGGACCCCGGCCAGGACCGCCACGCTCCGCTGTAGGCCGGCCTGCTCCCCGAGCAGGTCCACCCCGGTGCCCAGGGCGCCGGCGATCGCGCCGATCAGCAGCAGCGTCGCCAGGCGGGCCAGGTGATACAGCGCGTGGGCGCCGGCGCGGTGGCCGGCGCCCACCGGCCCGGCCCCGCTCGACCCGACGTAGGCGCCCACCAAGGGGCCGCACATGCCGGCGCAGTGGAGGCTCCCCAGGAAGCTGGCGGTGAAGACCGACAGGAGGAGGGCGCTCACCGGGGTTAGCCCCCTCCTCCCGCCACGGCGGGCTGCGGGCGGAGGGCGGTCAGCGGCGCGAGGTCGCGCTCCACCGTGGCGGTGAAGGTGCGCTCGCCCCGGCGGACGACCAGGCGCAGCTCCCACAGGCCCGGGCGGCGCAGCGGCAGCACGGCGCTGTACGCGCCGCCGTCCCTCGCCTGCAGGGTCGCCTGCACGGGCTGCGCCCGGCGCGCCTTGTGGAAGGCCTCGACGGAGACCTCCGCGCCCTCCAGCACCTCGCCGCCGGCGTCGCGGGGCACCACCCGCAGCTCGCGTCGGGTGAGGTCCACGGAGCGGCTGTCCACCTCGACGCTCCAGCCCAGCGCCGCGTTGGTCGCGCGCTGCTGCTGCGTCTCCTCCCAGGCGAGGGCCTTCTGGTAGTAGTCGGGCTCGGCCACCATGCTGGGGTCGCCCAGGGCCAGGGTCAGCAGCACGGTCTGGGTGCCGACCGCCAGCCCGAGCAGGCCGAGGATGATGCCGACCCACACGAAGCGAGCCCGCCGCTCGCTCCGCTCGGCCGCCTCCCGAGGCTCGTCGGCGCGGGTCCTCACCGGACGTACTCCTTGGGCCCCAGGAGCGTGTAGCGCAGCTCCTGCGGCTCCTCGGCGGGTCCGTCACCCGCCTGATCCGTGACGCGCAGCGTGAGCTCGCGCCGTCCGCCCTCGAACGCCTCGGGCGGCAGCTTGACGAACACGGTGGTGGTTCGGGCGCTCTCCGCCGCGACCTCGAGGGGGAACTCCGGCGCGATCAGGGCGCCGTCGGGCAGCTCGGGCGCCGCCAGGCGGTAGGTGCGGGGCGCGTCGCTGAGGTTCTCCACCTTGATCCTGAACTGGTTGTTGATCTCCCCGGTGGGGAGGACCGCGAAGGGGGCACCCAGCCCGCGCAGGGCGAACACCTTGGTGGCGCCGCGGTGGCCGAGGCCGAACAGGAGCAGCCCCGAGATCAGCACCAGCACCAGCGAGTAGGCGATCACCCGCGGGCGCAGGATCCGCCGGGTGGGCTCCTGCGCCAGCTCGGCCTGGGAGGTGTAGCGGATCAAGCCGCGGGGCCGCCCGACCCGGTCCATGATCGCGTCGCAGGCGTCGATGCACTGGGTGCAGCCGATGCACTCCATCTGCAGCCCGTTGCGGATGTCGATCCCGGTGGGGCAGGTGATCACGCAGGCGCCGCAGTCGATGCAGTCGCCCAGCTTCGGCTCGTCCGCCGCCACGCCGCCCTTGGCCTTGCGCGGCTTGCCGCGCGGCTCGCCGCGGGTGGCGTCGTAGCCCACGATCAGCGAGTTGCGGTCGAGGAGCACCGACTGGAAGCGCCCGTAGGGGCAGGCGACCAGGCAGGTCTGCTCGCGGAACCACACGAAGTCGAGCACCATGGCCGCCGTGACGCCCCCCATGACCAGGAAGGCGGTGGGGTGCTCCAGCGGCGAGCCGGTGATCCAGCTCCGCAGCTGCTCCCAGCCCACGAAGTAGGCCAGGAAGGTGTGGGCCAGGAAGGCCGAGATCAGCACGAAGGTGATGTTCTTGAGGACCCGGCGGACGTTCGGCCCCTCCTTGTCGAGCTTCACCTGCTGCTGCGGGCTCCCCTCGAACAGGCGCTCCAGGGGCCGGAACAGGAACTCCATGTAGACGGTCTGGGGGCAGGCCCACCCGCACCAGGCCCGGCCGAACAGGGCGGTGATCAGGAACACCGTCACGAAGATCCCCAGCATGAGCAGCATGAACAGGGGCGTGTCGGTGGGCCGGAAGGTGGTCCCGAACACCGTGAACTGCCGGTGGAGCAGGTCGAGCAGCACCAGCGGCTTGCCCCCCACCTGGATCCAGGGGATCGCCACGAAGATCGCCATCAGCACGTAGGCCACCACCCGCCGGGCCACCAGGAAACGCCCCCTCGACAGGCGGGGGCGAATCCAGCGGCGGGTCCCGTCCTGCGCGAGGGTCGCCAGGACCTGCTCGGGCGCCGCCAGCAGGGAGCGGTTCTCCAGCGCGTCGCTGGGCGGCACGACAGGCAGGGGCTTCGAGCGATCGGCTTTGCGGGTGTCGGTGCTCACGTCGTCTCGGTGCGATGCCCTACTTGGAGGCGGGCTCGCCCTCCGGTGGCGTGGGGTTGGGGGGGTCGGTCCCTTGCAAGCTCA
>JAWLGW010000976.1:0-3220 GCA_041690735.1 Planctomycetota bacterium | reverse complement strand
GCCAGCGCGCCAGGGTCTGCCTGGCTCGAGTGCTGGCGGACGACAAGCGGACCGAGCTGTACAACGTCACGGCGCTGTTCGAGTCGGGCCGCGACCTGCGCCGCCTCGTCGCCGACCTCGCCGAGGACGCGGCCGTGCACGCCGCCCTGACGGACCTCCAGCCCGAGCACTTCCAGCCCTCCTTCGAGCCGGGGCAGCCGCGCGCCGCGGGCTTCGTGTTCGTCCTCCCCCACCGGACCTTTTGGCGGGCCAAGACGCGCGTGGCGCGGCTCGCGGAGCTGGTGGACGCGCTCGATCGAGTCGTCTCGCACGACGCCGCGCCCCGCCGCCCCGACTGCGTGCGCTGCGGCGAGGCCGACGTGCCGCCCCTCCCGGCGGAGGCGGGCGCCGAGCTGTTCGGCGTTCGCCTGTGCCCACCCTGCCGAGCGCTGGGCGTCCGGCTGGAGGCGCTGGCCGCCGAGGAGCCCGCGGAGCCGGGCGGGCTCAGCCTGATCGACGTGGACCCGCGGCCCTACGAGGAGCGGCGTCCCCGCCTGCTGGCGGACTACCAGCGCGACCCCGCCGGCTACCGTCGGATGCTCACACGCTGGGCGCGGGTGGGGCAGGCGGCGCTGCTGTCGGGCGCCCTGGCGCTCAGCGCGCTGACGCTGCTGGTGGTGGGAGGGCTGGTGGCGGCCGCGGCCGTGTTCCGCGCCGGGCTGCTGATCTTCCTGCTCAAGGGCGGCAAGTTCCTGGCGCTGGCGGCGGCCGGGGCGGTGGCGGGAGGGTGGGCCTTGTTCCGCTCCCTCCTCCCGCCCCGGATCCCGCCGGAGGGGACGGTGGTGGGTCCGGGAGAGCTGCCGGGGTTCCGCCGCTGGCTGGCCGAGCTGGCCGAGGAGGTGGGCGCCCCCTCGGTGGAGCGGATCCAGCTGACCACCCACATCAACGCCTCGGTCGGGCTGCTGCCTCGGGGGTGGCTCCGGTGGGAGCGGACCCTGACCCTGGGCGTCCCCCTGCTCGAGTTCCTGTCGCGCGACGAGCTGCGGGCGGTGCTGGGGCACGAGCTCGGTCACCTGCGCCACCAGGACCACGCCGAGGCGCGGGTGTACCGCACGGCGTGCGCCTGGGGGCAGCTCGCCGGGCGGCTGGACGAGGGGGCCTCCCTGCTGCGCAAGATCGCCCTGTGGTACGTCCCCGAGTTCTTCTTGCGGTCCGAGGTGGTGTCGCGCCAGCAGGAGCTGCGAGCGGACCGCGAGGCGGCGCGCGTCACCTCGCCCTCCCTCATGGGGCAGGCCCTGGTCAAGACGGCGCTGCTGGGCGCGCTGTTCGGCGAGGCGGTGGGCAAGGCGCTGGCGAGCGAGTCGCCGGCGCGGCTCGCGCAGGACGAGCAGGCGGGCGGCGTCAGCCCGGCCGCCGACCTGGTGACCTTCTGGCGCGGCGCGCTCCAGGCGCTGCCGGCGGAGCAGGTGGAGCGGGCCCTGCGGCGCGCGCTGGAGGAGAAGAGCCACTGGCTCGACAGCCACCCGCCGCTGGCCGAGCGGCTGGCCGCGCTGCAGGTGGCCCCGCCGGCCGCGCCGCCCTGGGACCTGGCCCCCGCGGCGCCGGCCTGCGAGCTGCTCGACGAGTACCCGGCGCTGCGCGCCCGGGTCCTCGCCGACTCCGCCCGGCGGTTCGAGGTGTGGCGGGAGGCGGCGGCGTCGGCGCGGCGAGGTGCGGCGGCGGCCCTCGCCCACCTGGAGGCAGCGCCCGCGCCCCCCACCTCGACCGGCGAGGCGGCGCGCCTGGTGGCGCTGGCTCGCTCGCGCCGCGACCTCCAGGACGAGCCCGGCGCCGAGGCCGACTACGCCCGGGCCCTCGAGCTCGACCCCAGCCACCTCGACGCGCGCACCGAGCTGGCGGCCCTGCGGGCGGAGCGCGAGGACTGGGCCGCCGCCCGGGAGGCGATCGGCGACGCGCTGGTCGCGGAGCCCGACGAGGCGAGCTTCGAGCTCCTGCTGCTCGCCGCCCACGTGGGCGAGGAGGGCGGCGACCCGGCCCTGGCGCGCCTCGCCCTGGAGCGGCTGCTGGCAGGCGACCCGCCCGCGGCGGTCCGGTCGGAGCTCGAGGACCGCCTCGCCAAGCTGTAGGAGCCGAGGAGCGGCCGCGGCGGCAGCACGCCAGCGGCGGCGCGCGCGCGTCAGCCTCGGCCGCCGCGACAGGTCGCCGGCGTCCTCCGACGAGGGCGCCCGGGAGCCGACGTCCGCCCAGGCCCCCGCCGCCGCGCCGCGGCGCCGGTCCCCCGCAGCCGCCTCTACCTGCGGCGCGCCTGGGTCGTCGTTTGCGGCACCGCCGCGAGATGGACTGCCCCTCGAGGCCTGGCCCCAGCGCCTCGGTGGGCGTTGGAGCCCACGGCGGCTCAGGAAGGAGGAGCTCATGGCCGACCAGAAGGTCATGCACCACGTGAACGGGATCGACCTCGACGTCCTGCAGGAGACGGTGAACGCGATCAAGAAGGACCCGGGCCTCGGCGCCTGCCGGTTCCGCGCCAGCAACAGGTGGCTGCGCGCGAACCAGAACCGGACCCGGGTCGAGGGCTTCTACGGCGCCAAGCAGGAGATCAGCCACGAGCAGCCGTTCGAGCTCGAGGCCGACGAGCCGCCGATCCTCGCCGGCCAGGACGCGGCGCCCAACCCCGTCGAGCACCTGCTCAACGCGCTGGCCGCCTGCGTCACCACCAGCCTGGTCGCGCACGCGGCGGTCCGCGGGATCGAGCTGCGGGCGGTGGAGTCGGAGATCGAGGGTGACATCGACCTGCGCGGCTTCCTGGGCCTCGCGCCGGACGTGCCCAAGGGCTACACCGACCTGCGCGTCAACTTCAAGGTCGAGACCGACGAGCAGGACATGAACCGCCTCAAGGAGCTGGCCCAGTTCTCGCCGGTGTTCAACACCATCACCCACGGAGCCAACGTGGACATCCGGATCGAGCCCAAGTAATCGCCCGGTCCTGCCCGCGGGCCGCGGGCGCTCCGCCCCGAGCCGGCTTAGGATCGGGGCGTGGACGTCCGCTGCCCCTACTGCCACGACGCGATCGCCGCCCGCGACGATGGCGTGCGCTGCGCCCGCTGCGCGACGCCTCACCACAGCGAGTGCTGGACCGAGCACCAGGGCGCCTGCTCGGTCCACGCCTGCGGCGGCAAGGAGACGCGCCCGTTCACCCGCCGGGCGGCGGCGCGGATCGTCCTCCGCGCCGGCAGCAAGGCGG
>JAWLGW010000975.1:0-3220 GCA_041690735.1 Planctomycetota bacterium | reverse complement strand
CGTGATGCGGGCACGAGCGGTTAGCAGTTAGCTGCTGTCGCGCCTCGTCCAGGCCGCTTGCGAGGAGCTCTCGAGGAGCGACAGCTCTAACAGCTAATGGCTAACCGCTAACCGCTAGGTGCCGCGCGACGAGCGACTCGGAATCGTGCCCCCTCACTTAGTGCACGAGCCGCCGATGCGCCCCAGGCGCGCCCTCGGAGTCGCCTCGGATCGGGGGCAAAGAATCGCAGGCCGGGCCAGCGGGCAGCCGTTTGCACGCCCGCGGCGGAGGATCTATGATCGCCTTGGACGCAATCTCCTTCGACATAGAGGGTTCGAGCGCCATGGCCGGAGAGGACCAGCATCACGATCCGGACGCGGACTTCGCGGAAGACGCGGGCTTCGCGGAGGAGGCTCACGGGGCGGACGAGTACGCCGACGAGCACGCCCTCGACTCGGGCGGCAGCGAGCTCGATTACGCCGCCGAGGCGCCGGACGAAGACGAGTACGACGCCACCCTCGGCAGTGGCGAGGACCTGAGCGGCGAGTTCGCCGCCGAGGCGGGCGACGACGCCAGCTACGGGTTCGACTCCGTCCGCGCGACCTCGCGGTTCGAGGGCGACGCCATGGGGAACGAGCTGAGCGAGGACGCCGGGCAGGAGGGGGTGGACGACTACACCCTCTCGGCCGAGGACGCGGCCAGCGCCAGCCACCTCGACTACGAGGACGAGGCCGGCGGCGCCGACGCCGGCTACGACGAGTACGAGTACGCCGGCTCCGACTCGGGCGAGGACGTGGGCTTCGCCGAGGACGCCGGCGCGAACGCCGCCGACGGCATGGCGGGCTTCACGCCGGTCGAGGACGAGGCCACGGGCTTCGCGTCGGCCGAGGACGAGGAGCCGGAGGTGACCGGCTTCGCGTCGGTCGAGGACGAGGAGCCGGAGGTGACCGGCTTCGCGTCGGTCGAGGACGAGGAGCCGGAGGTGACCGGCTTCGCGTCGGTCGAGGACGAGGAGCCCGCGGCGCCCGCCGAGGACGAAGCGCCCCCGGCGGAGCGGACCCCCGAGCCCGAGGAGAGGTCCGACGGCCGGCGCTCCGGCGCGGTGCCCAAGTCGGCCCTCGACGCGATCTTCGCCCGCGCGGCGGAGATCAAGCGCAAGATCTGAGCAGTCTGCGGGGGGCTTTGCCCCCGAGGCTCCCAGATTCCCCCGTCCCTGGACGTCTCCCCCAACTCCCTGGGGCGTCACCGATTGGTCATCGTGAGCCGGCTTGACCTCGTGTCCCGCCTGCACTTAGAATGCGCCCGCTCGACCGGCTGGAAGCGCGCGGCCGGTGCGTACTGCGGAGGGTAAGCCACCTCATGAGCCTCCTCGCCAAGGTCCTCATTGTCATTCAGACCGTCCTGGTCATGGTCTACCTGGGCATGACGGCGTCGCTGTACCAGCACCGGCGCGACTGGCGCACCAGCTACATGAAGCTGAAGGGTCGCTACTCCCAGGCTGTCTCGCGCAGCCAGAAGGAGATCGAGGCCCTGCGCAGCTTCGTGAAGGCGAAGAACGAGCTCGTCTCCGCCAAGGAGCGCGAGGTTCGCCAGATCAAGACGCAGCTCGATCAGGGCCTGCAGATGGCCCAGCGGTACACGAACCTCTACCAGGCCGAGTCGGACAAGCTCAAGCAGCTGCTCGACCGGCACGGTCGGCTGGCCGACGACCTCAAGGTCGCCCTGGAGAAGAACGCCAGCCTCAACTCGATGAACGACGACCTGAGCGAGAAGCTCGGCACCGCGACCACCCGTCGCGAGACCGCCGAGGGGCAGGTCGCACGGCTCACCAACCTGGTGACCGAGCTCGAGGCGGACATCGCCACCCTGCGCGAGACCTACGCCGACACCCGCAAGAAGCTCCGCGAGAAGGAGCTCCTGATCGCCATGGTCGAGAACGCGGGCGTCAACATCCCGCAGCTGGTCCCGGGCCCGCCGGTCCCCGCGATCGACGGCACCGTGGTGGCGGTGAAGAGCGACATCTCGCCGCCGCTGGTCCTCCTGTCGGTCGGCTCCGACGACCAGGTGGAGCAGGGCTTCCACTTCTCGATCTACCGTAACGACACCTTCGTGGGGAAGGTGGTCGTCGAGCGGGTGCTCGCCGACAGCGCTGGCTGCCGGGTGCTGTTCACCGCGGACGGCCAGTCGATCAACGCGGGCGACAGCGCCGCCACCCGGCTGAACTGAGCGGAGGGCGCCATGGCTGACGAAGATCAAGAGATCATCTCGCGCCCGCCGTCCCACCCGATCGCCACCACCCTGATCATGGTGTCGATCGTGGGGACCATCGCCGCGATCGCCTTCGTGTGGGTGGAGCTGTTCGGCGAGTACCTGCCGACCCCGCCGCCGGGGCAGCGCAACGACTCCAAGGTGATCGCCGAGCGGCACCTTCACGACCACTACAAGGAGGACTTCGGCGCCGCCGCCGACGTCCTGGCCGAGGTCGAGAAGGAGCTCGGGATCTCCGCCACCGTGGGCGACAACCTGGGCCTCAACGCCGGCAACTAAGTTCAGCGCGACTACGGCGAGAGAACAGAGGCGGCCCCGGGCGAACGCTCGGGGCCGTCTGCGTTCCGGAGCGGATGGATCGATCCTCTCGCTCGCCTCCTCTTCGCACCCGGACCCGTGCCCGACGACGGCTTCGAGCACGAGCATGGGCACGAGCGCGAGCACGGAGGGCCTTCCATCCCCTGCCCGAATACCGCATCCTGGCGGCGATGCCCTCCCCCATGGACGAGTCGAGCAAGCCCAGCGCCTCGCGCCTGGGCCGCACCTACCGCCTGGCGCGGCTGGCCACCGCCACGTCGGCCCGGTTCGCCTTGGGCTGTTTTCGTCCCAGCGGAGTCCCCGGCCAGTTCTTTCGGGGCGACGTTGCCCAGGTTCTGTTGTATAACCGGGTGCTGACCGCCCAGGAGATCGCCGACGTAAATGCCTATCTCAACCCTGCGCGGTACCTTCCCAACACGCCGTCCCCGGCCAACGGGGCAACCGGGCTTTCCGGGAACATCACGCTGGGCTGGACGCCCGGCGCCGATCCGAACAACCCTCTGAACCCTGAAGTCACGGGGTACCATGTCTATCTGGGCGAAAACACGGTTGAATTGAACCGCCAGACGACAGCGGCCCTGCCGGTCGGCACGACCACATACAATTTGGGCACTTTGAATACGGATTCCACGTACTACTGGCAGATCGAAGAAG
>JAWLGW010000974.1:0-3228 GCA_041690735.1 Planctomycetota bacterium | reverse complement strand
TCTTCTCCCTCCAGCGCAGCGGGGAACTGGCCCCGCCCTTCTCCGAGCAGTGGGACGAATTCTGGAACGTCTACCTGCGGCGCACCGGCGACGCCGAGGAGCTGGCCCTCGCCCGGCGCCTGTTCAAGGAGGCGGCCAAGACGGCCGCGGGGCCGGTCGCCGCCGGCGCCGCCCGCGGCGGCCTCGCCCTGTGCACGTTCCTCGCCGGCGACGTGGACAAGGCCAAGGCCTACGCCAAGAAGGCCCTGGCCCAGTTCGCCGCCGAGCCCAACGCGATCAGCGTGGTGTGCCGGGCCGAGTGGGAGCACGAGGTGCTGCGCGAGCGCCTGCGGGCCGGCCGGCGGCGCGCCGACGCCGCCTTCGCCCAGGGCGACGGGGCGGCGCTGGACGCCGTCGAGGCCGAGCTGCGCAAGCACGCGCCCGAGGAGCCCTTCGCCGACCTGGTGGCGCTGGCGCGCGCCACCGAGGGGCGGGGGGACCTGGCGAAGGCGATCGCCGCCGCCTGGCGCCGCTACCCCGCCTCGCCGCCCTTCGGCGACCTGCTGCTGGGCCGGTCCCTCGAGGGGGCGGTGATCCGCGGCTGCCTCGCCTGGCTGCGGGACCGCGTCGACAAGGAGGGCGGCCCCGTCCTCAAGCAGACGGTCAAGGACGTGGAGTCGAAGGAGAACGTGGTCGCCGGCTCCTTCCAGCTCGCCCTGGGCCTGACCCGGGCCGCCCTGTCCGGCCGCCGCAAGATCGGCGACGAGGAGCGGCAGCAGCTGCTCACCTGGGAGGCGCACGCCCTGTTCGGCGCGCAGCACTACGACGCCGCCTCCACGGTGTACGGCCGGGCCCGGGCGATCGACCGCAACAGCCACCTGCTGCCCGAGATCAACAAGGGCGACACCCAGTGCGGCGTCATGAAGCGGGCCTTCGACAAGCCGGGCGTGAAGGCGAAGGGAGGCGCCCTGGACGGCGTCGGCTTCGTCGCCTACCGCAAGGCTCTGGGCGGGCGCCTGGAGCGGATCGTGGGCGACCTCGAGCGCGACCGGGAGAAGCTCGCCAAGGCCCGCGCCAAGGTGCTCGAGGCGCTGCTGGCCGACCCCAAGCGCAAGCAGCGAGTGACCAAGGCGGCCAAGAAGGCCGGCCTCGCCGACCCGCTGGCCGAGCTGGAGGCGCTCGAGGCCGAGCGGGCGGCCCTCGAGGAGCCGGCGCCCAAGGCCGCCTCGGCGGCCAAGGGCGGCGGCCTGTTCGGCCGCATGAAGGCCGGCATGAACAAGGCGATCGACAAGGCGAAGACCGCCGCCAAGGGCGCCATGGTGGCCAGCAAGCGCAAGCAGGCCCTGGAGGCCCTGGGGCAGCGCCTGGCTGACCGCCCCGACGGCGGGTGGGGCGACGCCGAGCTGGACACGTTCCTCGACGAGGCGGAGCGGCGCGAGCCCCGCCTCGACTTCCTGGAGGAGCAAGCCGAAGCCGTCCGCGCCGCGGTCGCCCGCACCACCCACGGCTGAAGGCGACCACCGAGCGACGCCGAAGGAGGAGCCCCCCCGGTTCACTGTCGGAGCGCCCGTACCCCCACGACCGACGACGCCACGACCGACGACGTAGTACGATCGCCGCGAGCACGGGGGAGGGGACGTGAGCTCCGCGGGAGGACCCAGCGAGCTCGAGCGGCAGGTGGGGCAGGCGCTGGTCGCGCGCGGGGTCGTCCGCGGCGACCTGATCGCCCGCCTGTGGCAGGAGGGCCTGGCCCGGCGCACCGCCTACGGCGGCTCGGCGCTGCTGGGCGCGGCCCTGGCCCGTCGGCTGCTGACGCCCGCCGCGGCGGACGCCCTGCTGCGGGGGCTGGCGCAGCAAGGCGACAGCGGCAGCGCGCTGATCTCCCCCGCGGGGGCCCGACCCGCTCCGGTCGCGACCGCCCCCCCGTTCGACCCCACCGCCTCCCACGCCACCCTCCCGGGAGCGCTGGGGGCGTCGGGCGTTCACGCCCCCGTCCCCGACGACGACCGGACGCTGGCCGGGCCCACCCTGTTCCCGGCTGCCTCCGCCGCGCCGCCACCAGGTAGCGGGAGCGCGTCCCTCGGGGACGACGATCGCACCCTGGCGTCGCCCACCCCGATCGCCGCCACGGCGGCTCCAGCGGCCGGGCTCGACCTCGAGGGGCCGCGCTACCAGGTCCTCGCGCGCAGCGGCGCAGCCTGGCGAGCGCTCGACCGCCGCATCCAGCGCGAGGTGGAGCTGCGCCTGCACGGCGACGCCGGCGCGGCCTGGCGCCACGCCCGGCTGCTGGCGCAGCTCGACCACCCCGCGATCCCCAAGGTTCACGACGTGGGCGCGATCGAAGGGCACACCTTCTTCAGCCTCGACCGGGTCGAGGGCGAGCCCGCCGACGTGGCCCTGCTCCCCGAGAGCCAGCCGCTGCCCGCGCGGATCCGCGCCGTGCTGGCGGTGTGCGCCGCCCTGGCCCACGCCTCGGAGCGGGGCGTGGTGCACGGGCGGCTCGGCCCGGACGAGGTGTGGGTGGGCTCGTTCGGGCGGGTGTGGGTCACCGGCTGGGAGTGCGCCCGGCTCACCGCCGCCGCGGCTCAGGAGCTGCGCCAGGCGGCGGGGGGGGCGCCGCCACCGTTTCCGCGCGGCGACCTGCACCTGGCGCCCGAGGTCCAGGCCGGCGAGGAGCCCACGCCGCGCAGCGACGTGTACGGGGTGGGGGTGATCCTGCACCTGGCGCTGACCGGCGAGCTGCCCGAGCCCGGCCTGCGCCCCACCTTCGACCCCGCCGAGACGCCACGCGAGCTGGCGGCGATCGCCCGCAAGGCGCTGCGCGAGCGGCCCGCCGACCGCTACCCCGCGCCGGCGTCGGCGCTGGCCGACCTGCGCCGATACCTCGACGGAGAGGCGGTCTCGGCCGAGCGCGACACCCTGGTCCGCTCGGTGGCTCGCCTGGCCCGCCGCTATCCCGTCGCCGCCGCGATCTGCGCCGGGCTGGCGGTGGCGGTCTCGGGCGGCACCGCAGTGACCTACGGCCTGATCTCCGCGCGCGTGACCCGGGCCGAGGAGCAGCGGCAGGTCGCGGAGCGGCGTCAGCTCGAGGCGCAGCGCTCCGGTGAAGACGCCGAGCGGGCGCGGGCCGCCGCGGCGGCCCGCGCCGACCTGTCGGCACGCCTCAAGCAGTTCGAGGCGGCGCTGGCGGCAGGGCAGGGCGGCGGCGACGACGCCCAGCGGCACTTCGCCGCGGCGGAGGGCCTGGCC
>JAWLGW010000973.1:0-3229 GCA_041690735.1 Planctomycetota bacterium | reverse complement strand
GGACTACCTGGTGGGGCAGGTGCCCACCGACGGCCCCTACGGCATGTTCCTGCGCCAGGAGCTGGAGATCCTGCGCCGGTGCGGCGACTCGTACCTGTACCACGAGCACCTCGAGGACGACAACGACCCGCTGTACTTCCACCAGTTCGTGGAGCGGGCCGAGGCGGCGGGGCTGCGGTACCTGGCCGAGGCGGGCTACACCAGCGTCGCCACCAGCCTGTTCCCCGAGCGGGTACGCGAGGGGCTGCGGCGCGACTCCGACGAGTTCATTCGAGTGGAGCAGTACCGCGACTTCGTGCACAACCGCCTGTTCCGCTCCAGCCTGCTGGTCCACCAGGAGCAGGGGCTCGCGCACCACCCCAGCGGCGCGGACGTGACCGGGTGGCACGTCGACTTCATGGGGCAGGTAATGGTGGAGGAGGCCCCGCCGGAGGCGGCTCCCGCCGAGGGCGAGGCGCCCACGTCGTCGTGGGTCCCTGCCCCCGACGGCTCCCTGCCCGACCTCCGCTCGACCGAGCCCGTCACCTTCCGGGCCAGCAACGGCACGGAGGTCCAGGCCAAGCGGCCGGTGACCAAGGCGGCCCTGTTCGAGCTCGGCCTGAGCTGGCCCGGCTCCCTCCCCTTCGAGACCCTGTGGGAGCGGACGGAGGCGCGGCTGGCGCCCGGAGACGGCGCGCCCGTAGAGCCCGCGCCCCGCCGCGAGGACCTGTCCGACGACGTGCTGGAGCTGTTCGCCCAGGGCGTCCTCGACCTGTCGCCGTCCGCGCGGCCGCTCACGCCCACGGTGACCGAGCGGCCCCGGGCCAGCGCCCTGGTCCGCCTGCAGGCCGAGCGCGAGTCGCGCGAGGGGACCAACCTCCGCCACGAGACGACGCTCCTCGAGAACTACGACCGGCAGATCCTGCGCCTCCTCGACGGCAGCCGCACCCTGCCCGAGGTCGTGGAGGGGCTGGTCGAGGCGTCCTTGGCGGGGCAGCTCGACGTGCGACGCGACGATCTGCCGGTGACCGACGCGCAGGCCCTGCGGGAGATCTTCGCCGAGGCGCTGCCGCTGCGGCTCGACCACCTGCGGCATCAGGCGCTGCTGGTGGAGTAGCCATCAGCGGTCAGCAGTCAGCGGTCAGAGTGACCTGCTCCGGCCGTGCTCCTCGACGGTCGAACGAGTCGGCTCTCTGACGGCTGAGAGCTGACCGCTGAGGGCTTCTTCCCAAATTCAGCGCGCCCGCCCTCCGCCTCGAGCGCGTCGGTGACGAGCTCGGGGCGGCGAGCGGGCGCGCTTGGGTGTGAGCCGGTCCGTTCTCCCGGAGGCGACGGTCCAGCTCTCCCCGCTTCCCCTTTTCGAATCGGGCGCAGAACATAGTGGAACGGTCAGGAGGAGACAAGCGAAATTAGCCGGGCCTGGCGCCCTTTCCTGCCCGAATTCGGGCAGCCCCGGGAGGCCGCGCGCGAGGCCGCTTGGCGCCGGACCTCTCGCCGGCCCTCAGCCGAAGCGCAAGAATCGCGGCCCCTCCACCGGGGCTTCGGGCCGCGGCCGGAGCTGCCACAGGAACGGGTGCGGGGCGTGCCCCGGGTCCCAGGTGACGTCGGGGGCGATCCAGCTGGTGGAGTAGGCGCGGCGGTGGCGCTGCGAGTGGTTGGGCGGCGACATGTGCCACACCAGGGGGTGGTGCAGGAGGACGTCCCCGGCCGTCACCGGCACCCGCACGGCCTCCGCCTCCCGGCCGGTCACGTCGAGGGGCGGCAGGCCCTCCCGCGCCGGCTGGACCGCGCCGGGGAAGAACTCCGCCGGGCTCCGCTCGCCCTCGCGGTGCGTCCCGGGCAGGTAGCGCAGGCAGCCGCTGGCGTCGTCGCCGTCGTCCAGCGCCAGCCAGCAGGTGATGCCGCGCGGCGCCGACAGCGGCCAGTAGCTGTAGTCCTGGTGCCAGGCCAGGGCCACGTCGCCCCCCGGAGGCTTCCATACGGCGTGGTCCTGGAACAGGACCACCTCCCGCTGCTCGAGGGCGTCCCGCGCCAGCGCCGCCAGGGAGCCCTCGCGCAGGAAGGCGGCGAAGGCGTCGCTGCTCTCCCACACGTTGTGGACGATCACCCCGTAGGGTCCCTCGGCGCCGGCGAAGGGGGCGAGGGACTCGCCCAGCGCCAGCGCCGCCACGCGGTCCACGCGTCCCGGCAGGTGGACGAAGCCGTGGCGAGCCAGGTGCTCCCGCTCGCTCGCCGTCAGCGCGGTCCCGTCCAGCGAGCCGTCCACCGAGCCTTCCACCGAGCCGTCCACCGAGCCGTCCACCGAGCTGCTCACCCGGTCTCGGCCGCCCGCCGCAGCTGCTCCCGCAGGTCCTGCGGGTCCTCCTCGGGCGCCACCGCCCGCCGCCGCTCCACGTACACCCGCTCGCGCAGGGCGCCGAACCGCTGGTAGACCTCGGCGATGTCGTCCTGGCTCAGCGTGGGCAGGGTCAGGATCGACTGGCGGTGGTTGGCGGGCCGCTCCAGCCAGTCGTCGGGGAGGTAGCCCCGCTCCCGGCAGTGACGGAACAGCTGGGTGCCGGGATAGGGATAGAACACGAAGTAGCTGAAGTCGAAGGCCTCCAACTCCTCCGCCAGGGCCAGGGTCTGCTCGAGGTCGTCGCGGGTCTCCTCGGGGAGGCCCAGCATGTAGTTGGCGGTGACCATGATCCCCGCCTCGCGGGTCCAGCGGAACACGTCGCGGAAGCGCTGGTTGGTGACGGGTCGGCGCATGACGTCGCGCCGGATCCGCTCGCTGCCGCTCTCGACCCCGTAGGTGATGTGCGCGCAGCCGGCCTCGGCCAGCAGGTGCAGCAGGCGCTCGTTCACGGTCTCCACCCGGGCGTGCAGGGAGAAGGGCACCTTCAGGGCGGCGCCGTACTCGCGGCAGAACTGCTTCACCCAGGGGTGGTGAATGGTGAAGGTGTCGTCGAGGAAGATCGTGTAGGCGAGCTTGCCCGCCGCGCGCAGGCCGGTCAGCTCGGCCAGCACGTTCTCGATCGAGCGGCGCCGGCCGTAGTCGGCCCCCGCCCCCTCGTACAGCTCGTCGAACATGCGGGCCGCGCAGTAGGTGCAGGGGAAGGGGCAGCCGCGCTGGGTCGAGACGTGCACCACGCCGGGGTGCTCGTCGAGGACGTCGCGGGCCATGAAGGGCATGCGGTCCAGCGGCGCGAACGGCGCCCGCAGGGCGGGGCGGGCGGCCCCCTCCTTCCACCCGTTGGCGATCGCGTCG
>JAWLGW010000972.1:0-3230 GCA_041690735.1 Planctomycetota bacterium | reverse complement strand
CCTTGTGCTCCTCGAGCTGCTGGCGGGTGGAGTAGACGAGGTGGTCGGCCTGGTTCTTGGCCTGGACCAGGGCGGCCCGCTTCTCGTCCTCGGCCGAGTGGGCCTCGGCGTCCCTCTTCATCTTCTCGATGTCGTCCTTGGACAGGCCCGAGGAGCTCTCGATCGTGATCTTCTGCTCCTTGCCGGTGCCGAGGTCCTTGGCCGACACGTTGAGGATGCCGTTGGCGTCGATGTCGAAGGTCACCTCGATCTTGGGCACGCCGCGGGGCGCCGGGGGGATCCCGTCCAGGCGGAACACGCCCAGGAGGCGGTTGTCGCTGGCCATCTTGCGCTCGCCCTGGAAGACCCGCACGTCCACTGCCGGCTGGTTGTCGGCGGCGGTCGAGAACACCTCCTTCTTGCTGGTCGGGATCGTGGTGTTGCGCGGGATCATGGTGGTCATGACCTCGCCCATGGTCTCGATCCCGAGGCTCAGCGGGGTGACGTCGAGGAGCAGGATGTCGCTCTTCTCGCCGGACAGGACCGCGCCCTGCACCGCGGCGCCGACCGCCACCACCTCGTCGGGGTTCACGCCCTTGTTGGGCGCCTTGCCGAAGATCTCCTGGATCAGCTCGGCGCAGGCCGGCATGCGGGTCGAGCCACCCACGAACAGGATCTCGTCGATGTCGCTGGGCGCGAGCTTGGCGTCGCGCAGCGCGTTCTCGATCGGCCCGCGGGTCCGCTCGATCAGCCCCTTGGTCAGCGACTGGAACTTGGCGCGGGTGACCTCGATGTCGAGGTGCTGCGGGTTCCCGTCCAGGACGGTGATGAACGGCAGGTTGATCCGGGTGGACTGCGACTGCGACAGCTCGCACTTGGCCCGCTCGCAGGCCTCCTTGAGCCGCTGCAGGGCCAGCTTGTCCGCCCGCAGGTCGACGCCCTTGTCCTTCTTGAACTCGTCGGCGACGTAGTTGATCAGCTCCTGGTCGAAGTTGTCGCCGCCCAGGTGGGTGTCGCCCGAGGTCGACTTCACCTCGACCACGCCGTCGCCGATCTCGAGGATCGAGACGTCGAAGGTGCCGCCGCCGAGGTCGTACACGACGACCTTCTCCTCCGTCTTCTTGTCCAGGCCGTAGGCCAGCGCCGCCGCGGTGGGCTCGTTGATGATCCGGCGGACCTTGAGGCCCGCGATCTCGCCGGCGTCCTTGGTGGCCTGGCGCTGCGAGTCGTTGAAGTAGGCGGGGACGGTGATCACCGCCTCGGTCACGGGCTCGCCCAGGTACTCCTCGGCGTACTCCTTGAGGTACTTCAGCACCATGGCCGAGATCTCGGGCGGGGTGTACTCCTTGTCGCGGACCTGGACCTTCACCAGGTCGTCGCCGGTCACCTGGTAGGGGACCATCTTCTGCTCTTCAGCGACCTCGCCCTTGCGGCGGCCCATGAAACGCTTGATCGAGTAGACGGTGTTCTCGGGGTTGGTGATGGCCTGGTTCTTGGCCCGCTGACCGACCAGGCGCTCGCCCGACTCGGTGAAGCCGACCACCGAGGGGGTGGTCCGCTGACCGCTCGGGTTCGCGATGACCTTGGCCTCGGAGCCCTCCATCACAGCGACGACGGAGTTGGTCGTGCCGAGGTCGATGCCGACGATCTTGCCCATGGTGTTCCTTCCCTTGCCGCGACGGCGCTCCGTATGTCTTTGAGCCACCCAGGTTTCGGTGGCGACATGAGGCCTTGAGCAACCTCCGGGCCAAGCCTGTCACCGAAAACCGGGTCATGGGGCCAAAGGGCTTATGCCGGCCGGCCGGGGCGCCGGCCCCGGCCTATTTGGCAGGGGCCCCGGGGCGGGTGACAGGCTGGCAGCGAGGCGTCACACCGCGGCGGCCAGCAGCACCCCGGCGATGAGCACGTAGATCAGGATCCCCAGGATGTCGACCAGCCCCGCCACCAGCGGGGAGGAGGTGATCGCGGGGTCGATCCCCAGCCGGGCCAGGCCCAGCGGCATGAGGGCGCCCAGCAGCGACCCCACCGTCACGATCGCGACGAGGGTGGCGAACACGGTGGACGAGACCGCGCCCTTGCCCCACAGGTGCGAGACGACGATGCCCAGGGTGCCCAGCAGGCAGCCCAGCAGCGCCCCCGACAGCAGCTCCCGCTTGCCGATCCGCCACCAGTCGTCGAGGTCCATCTCGCCGGTGGCGAGGCCCCGGATCACCAGGGTCGCCGACTGGGAGCCGCTGTTGCCGCCGGCCGCGATGATCAGGGGCAAGAAGAAGATCAGCGCCATCTCGCGCTCGAGGATCTCCTCGTACCCCCGCAGGATCGAGCCGGCGCCCAGGCCCGCCACGAACAGGACCGTCAGCCACACCGCCCGCTTGCGGACCAGCGTCAGCAGGGCGGTCGCGAAGTAGGGTCCCTCGAGGGGCTCCACGCCGCCCATGCGCTGGGCGTCCTCGGTCGCCTCCTCCACCGCCACGTCCAGGGCGTCGTCGTGGGTGACGATCCCCACCATGCGCCCCTGGTCGTCCAGCACGGGGATGGCCAGGAAGTCGTAGTGGCGCAGCTGGCTCATCACCGTCTCCTGGTCGCTGGTGACCGAGACGGAGATGGGGTTGTCGTACATGATCTCGCCGACCTTGGTCGAGCTGGGCCGGGTCAGGACCAGCTGGCTGAGGGTCACGACCCCCAGCAGGTGCCCGCGGTCGTCGAGGACGTACAGGGCGTAGATCGTCTCCTTCGACGTCGCCTGCTCGCGCACCCGCTCCAGCGCCTCCGACACGGTCATGTCGGGGCTGAGCCGCACGAACTCCGACGTCATGATGCCGCCGGCCGTCTCCTCCTCGTAGTTGACGAGGGTGGCGACGTCCTTGGCCTCCTCGGCGGAGAGGAGGCCCAGCACCTTGGAGACGACCTCGCCCGGGAGGATGCTGATCAGGTCGGCCCGGTCGTCGGCCGACATGGCCGACACCAGGGTGGCCATCTCCTCGCCGGTCAGCCGCTCGAAGATCCGGCTCTGGACCTCGGGCTCCAGCTGCTCGAAGGCCTCGACCCGCTGCTCGTCGGCGAGGCCCATGAGCAGCCGGCGGGCGTCGTCCTCCTCCAGCTCCTCGATCAGGTCGGCGATGTCCGCCGAGTGGAACGAGGCCAGCGCCTCCGCGATCTCCTGGGGAGAGCCGTCGCGGACGAGGTCGCGGACGTCGGGCAGGACCAGGCGGACGATCGCGTTGGGGGTCACGGGAGGCCGTCAGGGGGCG
>JAWLGW010000971.1:0-3231 GCA_041690735.1 Planctomycetota bacterium | reverse complement strand
AGCACCGCCTGCCCGGGGCGGCTGACCGAGTACACGTCCTCGATCCCGTCGATCTGCGAGATCAGCTTCTCGGCCCGAGTGGCGACCTGCCGCTCGACATCGGCCGCGGTGGCGCCCGGCATGGTCACCAGCAGGTTCGCCACCGGCACCACGATCTGGGGGTCCTCCTCCCGCGGCGTGATCGCCAGGGCCACCGCGCCCGCCAGCAGGCTGAGGACCACCAGCAGCACCGAGTAGTTGCCGCGCAGGAAGGCGCCCACCACCCGGTCGATGAACGGCCGGTCGGCCAGGGAGACCGCGACGTCGTCGTCGCCCGGCTCGTCGTCGCGGCGCCCGCTCATGGCAGCGCCACCGCCTCACCCGGCTCGAGGCCCGTCAACACCTCGACGCGCTCGCCGCGCCGCCGTCCCAGGGTCACGAAGCGCCGGCGCAGCTTGCCGTCCTCGCCGGCCACCAGCACCAGGTCGAGCTGCCCCACCCGCCGCACGGCCGCCCCGGGGATCACGGTCGCCGTGACCTCGTCCACCGGGATCCGCAGCCGCCCGAACAGCCCGCTCACCAGCCCCGGCTGCCGCGGCAGGGACACCTTGACCCGCAGCGTCCGGCTGGTGGGGTCGGCGGCGGGCGCGACCTCACGGACCACACCGCTCAGCACCACGTCCACGGCGTCGATCCGCACCTCGACCCGCTGCCCGAGCGACAGGCGCGCCGCCAGGGACTCGGCCACCGGCGCGTGCAGCTCGAGCCGGGTGGGGTCCTCGATCCGGACCACACCCTGCCCCGGCTGCACCGTCTCCCCCGCCTCGACCAGGCGCTCGGTCACGATCCCGGCGAAGGGGGCGCGCAGGACGGCGTAGCGGAGCAGGACCTCCGCCTCCTCGATCGCCCGCTGGGCGACCACCCGCTCCTCGCGGGCCTGGGCCAGCCGCTGCTCGGCCGCCTCGATCTCGCTCAGGGCGGCCGTGACCTCGGCCAGCGCCACGTCGCGGGCCGCCCGCACCTGGTCGAGCTGCTCGGTGGTGGCGACGCCCCGGTCCACCAGGGCCTGCGTGCGGGCGAAGTCGGCCCTGGCCCGCTCGAGCCGGGCGCGCGCCGCCTCGCGCGCCGCCTGCGCGGCGGCGACCTGCGCCTGCTGGACCTCGACCCCGCGCTCGGCGGCGGCGAGCTGCGCCTGGGCCCGCGCCAGCTGGGCGCGCAGGTCGCTCGAGTCGAGGGTGGCGACCGGGGTGCCCAGCCCCTCGTCCCCGGGCCCGGTGACGCGGTCTCCGGCGTCGACGTGCAAGGTCACGACCTGCGCCAGCAGCTTGCTCGCCACGTCGGCGCGGTAGCGAGAGCGGACGGTGCCGACCTGCTCGATCACCTCGGTGAAGGTGGCCCGCACCACCGGCGCCGTCGCCGTGGCGACCGGGGCCAGCTCGTCCAGCGGCGGGCCGGGCGCGATCTTGTGCGTGAAGGCGCCGGCGAGCCAGAGCATGAGCCCGACCATGCCGGCCCCCAGCGCGGCTAGCGGGAGGAGCGCCCGCCCCCAGCCGCGTGCCCCAGCCCCCGCCTCAGCCCCCGTCCCAGGCGACGCCTCCCCAGGAGCAGCGAGCGGGGCCGCGCCGCGTTCGGCCGCGGCAGGCTGCCCGTCCGCGGGCTCCTCCCTGGCAGCGTCATTGCCCTGTTCCATCCTTCCGCTCCTCGTCACGCCCGTGCGACGCGCCCTCGGGTCGCGCCGCCTCGGGGCGGGTCTGTCCGATCCCGTCGCGAATCCCCTGACTCTTGGCTCCGCCAACGGCGCAGCCCGCGTCGGGGGACATTCAGGTGGGGACCCCCAGCCGCGGCAGCACCACCGCCTGGAGCAAGAACCAGACCGCCACGAACAGGAGCGGCAGCAGCCAGTCGCTCATTCGCCCTCCGCCTCCGGTGGAGGCACCTCGACCCAGAACCATCCGCGCAGCTCCTCCGGCCCAAAGCCGGTCGCTCGGTCCTCCGGATACCGCTTGGCGAGCGCGGCGCGGACCTCGGGAGCGAGCTGCTCCTCGGGGCCATGGCAGGTCGCGCACAGCGGCTTCATGTGGATCGGCAGCAGCGCCCGCGTCTCGCCCGCGGGCGTCGTGAGAAAGGCGGGCTGCTCCACCCGCCGCTCCACCAGCGGCGCCGCCCACTCGGGCGGCGCGTTGCCTTGGTTACGCAGGCGGACGCCGGTGCGCCCCAGGCGAACGCCCTGGGCCTGCGCCACCTCGGCCGTGAGGCCGGGCGCCTCGTCCTGGCACACGGCGATCGCGGCCACTGGGCCCTCCTTGAGCGCCTCTTGCAGCCGGCCGGTGAGCCGCTGACCGAGCGCCTGCGCGGCCGCCTTGGCCCGGGCCTGCGCCGCCGGGGGGGCGCCTTCGGTCGCCACGGGAGCCGGCCCGGCCTCGGGCGCCCTCGCGCCCTCGCCCGGCCGGTCATTCGGGCAGCCGGCGACCGCCAGCCCTGCCAGGACCGCCGTCATGATCGTTGCCGCTCGTCGCACCCGGACCTCGCTGCCCTGCCTTAACTGAATGGCCATGCGGTTATATTCCCTCCTGCCCGACCTGGCGACCCCTGGCGCGGGCCCAGCGCTTGCTCTGATCTCCCGCGGGGCGACGTGGCCCCAGAAAGGATGAGCATGATCACCGACACCCTAGCCCTTCGGTGCGCCCAGTGCGGCGGGGTCAACCGCGTCCAGGCGGATCGCACGGGCGATCGACCCGTGTGCGGGCGCTGTCACGCCCCCCTCGACCCGTCGGGCAAGCCGCAGGAGGTCGACGACGACGCCCTGGAGCGCCTGGTGGCGGCCTCGCCGGTCCCGGTGCTGGTCGACCTGTGGGCCCCCTGGTGCGGCCCCTGCCGCATGGTCGCCCCGGTGGTGGAGCAGCTCGCCGAGGAGCACGCCGGCCGAGTGCTGGTGGTCAAGGTGAACACCGATCAGCACGCCCGGACCCTGCAGAGCCTGGGCGCGCGGGGCATTCCCACCTTCGCCCTGTACTTAAAGGGGGCCCCCGCCGCGGTGCAGTCGGGGGCCATGAGCAAGCCGCAGCTCGAGGCGTGGATCGCGCCGCACCTGGGGTGAGCGCGGACAGTTTGGTTTGCGGGGGGGCTTCGCCCCCGAGGCTGTCGCAAAACGCAGCCGTGGTAGCGCGAGGAGATCGAACACGGAATATCGACAGCAAACAGAGAATGAGAACAGGGAATGGCTCTGCTGTAGGCAACGCAGTTAGGTCTCGG
>JAWLGW010000970.1:0-3231 GCA_041690735.1 Planctomycetota bacterium | reverse complement strand
CTGCTCGCGGGTGATGCGCACCCGACCGCCCGGGAAGCCCTCGGCGCTGGGGTCGTTCGCGGCGGGCGCGTCGTCGGCGGGCGCGTCCCTCCCCTCCTGGCGCGTCGGCGGGTCCTGCTCGCCGCCCTCCTGCGCCAGCGCGCAGGGCGCCGCGGCGGCCAGGAGGAGCGCCGGCAGCAGGGCTCTCTGCAGGGGTGCTCGGGGGCTGCGCCAGGGGCGCATCAGTAGATCTTCCCGATGTCGGAGATCCCCACCTTGGCGCCCGGGACCAGCTTCTTGGCGTCCGCCAGGGAGCGGCGGAACAGGGCCACCACCTGCTCCTCGTGGGCCGAGTCGTAGATGATGGTGAAGGTCTTCTGGCGGGCCCGCGCCAGGTCGAGGTCGCTGCTCTTGCCCCGGTCGAGGAACGACACCAGCTCGCGCCCCTGCTGGAAGCGCTGCTCGGGCTTCTTGGCGCAGCAGCGCCGCACCAGCTCCTCGAGGTCGGCCGGGACCCGCGCGTTGACGGTCTTGGGGGAGGGCACCTCCTCGCGGACGTGCTTGCGCAGGATCTCGTAGGGGTCGGGGGAGTCGAAGGGGAGGCGGCCCGTGAGCATCTCGAAGGCCATGATCCCCAGGGAGTAGATGTCGGCGCGGCCGTCCATCTTCCGCCCCAGCGCCTGCTCGGGCGACATGTACTCGGCGGTGCCGACGATGTCCTCGTCCTCCTGCTCGGCCTCGGCGCGGGTCTTGGCGATGCCGAAGTCCATCAGCTTGACCTGGCCCGAGTGCTCGATGATCACGTTGGCCGGCTTGATGTCCCGGTGGACGATCCCGTGGGTGTGCGCGTAGTCGAGGGCGGCCGCCAGCTGCGAGAGGATCGAGCGGGTCTCCTCGAACGGGATCACCCCCCGGGTGTCGATCATGCGCGACAGCTCGGTGCCGACGACCTTCTCCATGATGATGAAGAACGTCGCGTAGGCCTCCTCCGAGTCGATCACCTGCACGATGTTCTCGTGGTTGAGGCCGGCGAGGATCTTCGACTCCTCCTTGAACCGGCTGGCGAACTCCTCGTCGTAGACCAGCTCGTGGCTGAGCATCTTGATCGCCACGGCGGAGTTGAGGATCGGGTGCAGCCCCTCGAACACCAGCGCCATGCCGCCGCGGCCCAGCTGGCCCACCAGGCGGTACTTGCCGACCTGCTTGATGTTGTCGCCCTCGAGCAGGCGCCGGCCCAGGATCTCGGTGAGGAAGCTGGCGACGGCGGTGTGCTTGTGCAGGAACTCCTGCAGGGGCGCGCGCCGGATCACCAGGCACTCGACGTCGCTGTCGGCGTACACGTCGGCGTTGCGCGGCTCCCCGGTGAGGAGGGCCATCTCGCCGAAGAAGTCGCCGGCGCCCAGGCGCGCCACGAACTTCTCCCGCCCTCGCTCGTCGGTGATCGGCACCCGGCACTCGCCGCTCTGGATGATGTACATGGCGTCGCCGGGGTCGCCCCGGCGGAGGACCTGCGCCCCCTTCTTGAAGCGAGCCGGCTCGCACTGGGAGGAGAGCCGCTCGATCTCGCGGGTGGCGAGGGAGCGGAAGGCGGGGATGGACTTCAAGAAGGCGGTGGTCGACACGCGCGGGCCCTCCTGCGCTGCGGGGGCCCTAGGGTAGCAGAGGGGCCGGGGAGCCACTACGGGGCCTGGGCCCCGCGTGCTGCCGGCGAGACCTCCCGGTGGCAGCGAGAGGAGACCGAACAGGGAAGATCAGCAGAGAGCAGGGAATGGCTCCGCCAGGCACAGCGTCTTGCGACAGCCTCCTACGCCGGCTGGCCGACCCCGGCGAACAGGAACTCCGAAGCGCCGATCTTGATCACGTCCCCCGGCCGCAGCCCGTGCCGCTCGATCCGCTCGCCGTTGACGTACGTGCCGTTGGAGGAGTTGAGGTCGGAGATCACGTAGCCGGCGGCCATCCGGTCGATACGGCAGTGGGCCCGGGACGCGCGGATGTCCCACACCGTGATGTCGGAGCTGGCGCCGCGGCCCAGGATCACCGCGTCCTTCTCCCCCAGCGGAAAGCTGCGCCCGGCGTCGTTGCCCCGGACCGCGCGCAGCAGGGCCCACCCGGGGGGGAGGGCGGGGGGCGTCGCTCCGACCGGCGCGGGGGCCGCCGTGGGGATCCGCTCGATGTCGTCGGTCAGCACCCGCAGGCCGTGCTGGCCCAGGCGCAGCGTGTCTCCGGGTCGAAGGACGGCCCGCACGGCCGGGCGGTCGTTGTGGCCGAAGCCGGCGCCGGTGACGTCGTAGCAGGTGAAGCCGTCCGCCTCCCGGTACAGCTTGAGGTGGATGCCCGCCAGGCCGGCGAGGACGAGGTCCGCGACCGCAGCGCTCCCCACCTCGACGACCGGACGGCCGTCGAGCACCACCTGAGCCCCCCGCTGGGGACCCTCGACGACGACGAGCCTCTGGGACACGGGCCGCTCCGGAATGAGCGGATGGTACCCGGAGCAGGCCGGCGCAGGCAAAGGGAAGGCTTCATGAGGGGAGGCGCCAGCGGACGCGACGGAGCGCCTCGCGCGCGCGGCGGCTCGCCTACTCGGGGAAGCCCAGCCGGCCTTCGGAGGCGCCGTCGTAGCCGTGCACCAGGACCCGCAGGACCTGCTCGGGCCTCACGAACAGCAGGCTGGTCTCGGCGGTGCGGCGGGAGGTGTCGGGGTCGTCGCGGTAGACGATGAACCCGAGCAGGGACGGCTCGCCGCTCCCCTGCGGCAGGACCTCGCGCACGTGGTACGAGGCGTCGGGCAGGGCCAGCAGGACGCGCCGCTCGTCCTGTTGGTCGGCGCAGGCCCGCGCCAGCAGGCCCAGCAGGTCGGACCAGCTCACCGCTGCTCCAGCACCTCGAGCGACGCCCGCAGGAGGTCCTGGGCCGTGACGATCCCGACCAGGCGCGCCGCCTCGAGGACCGGCAAGCAGCCGATCTTCTCGTCGACGACTCGGCGCAGCGCGTCGGTCAGCGCCGCGTCGGGGGCGATCGTGGTCGGCTGGCGCGACATCACCTTGGCGAGGGGAGTGTCGCGGACGACGTCCTCCCACACCTGCCGCTGGCCCGGCGCCAGGGCGGAGGGGGTCGCCCGCTTGACGTCGCGGTCGGTCACCACCCCGACCAGGGCGCCGTCGCCATCGAGGATCGGGATGTGGCGGACCCGCTCCCGCTGGAGGAACTCCAGGGCCTCGAGCAGGACCTGGTCCTCGCGGAGGGTCTTCACCG
>JAWLGW010000969.1:0-3236 GCA_041690735.1 Planctomycetota bacterium | reverse complement strand
GCTCGCGCTCGCGCTCGGCGGCCCGCTCGCGCTCGGCGGCCCGCTCGGCGCGCTCGTCGGCCGAGGCCCGCTCCTTCTTCGGCGGCTCGCTCTTGGGCGGCTCCTGCCGGGCCGGCGGCTCGACGGGCTTGTCCCGCTTGGGCGGCGAGCTGCCGCCCGAGGTCGCCGGCTTGGCCGACGTCCCCGTGGGCTCCTTCGCCGGCGCCGGCGGCTCCTTGGCCGCGGGCGGCGTGCTCGGCGCGCTGGCGCCCGCGCCCGGCCCGTCGTTCTGCAGGCCGTACTCGCGGTTGAGCTTCTCGAGGACGATCTGGGCCAGCTTCTTGAGCGTGGGGAACACGCCGTCGCCGGTGACGGCCACCGCCTCGAAGGTCGGCGCGCCGTACTTGTTCATGCGCTTGTCCAGCTCCTCGGGCGTGAGGACGTTGGGCAGGTCGCGCTTGTTCCACTGCAGGACCATGGGAATCGTCTTGGTGTCGAGCCCCTGCTCCCGGAGGTTCTCCTCGAGGTTCGCGAAGGACTCGATGTTCTCCTCCATCTTGGAGGGCTGCGAGTCCGCCACGAACACCACGCCGTCCGCGCCCTGGAGAACCAGCTTGCGGGTGGCGTTGTAGTACACCTGCCCGGGCACGGTGTACAGCTGGAACTTGGTGTTCATGCCGCCGACCTTGCCCAGCTCGAGCGGCATGTAATCGAAGAACAGCGTTCGGTCGCCCTCGGTGGCGATCGACGTCAGCTCCCCCTTCTTGCTCGCGGGGGCCTTCTTGTGGACCACCTCGAGGTTCGTCGTCTTGCCCGAGAGCCCTGGCCCGTAGTACACGAGCTTGCAGTTGATCTCTCGCTTGGCGAAGTTGATCTGGACCATGCTTCAACTCCCGTTCCGTCGGGGCCCCCGCCCCCCGGTCCGGTCCAACTGGGTGCTGCGGGCCTCGAGCAATCCGAACCGCCTTAGATCCGCTTGCTCTGTCCCTTGATCTTACGCGCTGCCGATTCGACCTCGATGAGGACCTGTTCGAGCCTCATCTCCATCTTCGTAATCACCACCAGGTAACCCACGTCCAGGTTGACGAACACCATGCGCCCGTGCGCGGAGGTCAGCGTCAGCTGATCGAACGTCCCCCGGCCGAGCTGCTCCAGCCCGCGCTCGCCGACCTGGATCATGTGCGACGAGATCGCCGCGACGCTGGTCTTCTCCATGTCCGGGTCGAGGGCTTCGGCGACGACGACTCCGTCCTTCGTCACCACCATGCTGCCCTTGACCCCGGCGACCTGGTTGAGTTGTCCTAGGATCCGTTCCACGCCGCCACGCTCAGATGTAGAGCTCGTGCTCTACGAACTTGTGGACCTCTTGCAGGAGACGGTCCTTCTTGACCTTGCTGGAGCAGAGGACGGCGATCTGGAGCCGGTCGATGACCAGCAGGTAGGTGAACCCGTCCTGCGACTCGAACAGCCCCTTCTCGAACGTCGAGATGTCCATGCGCAGCGAGCAGTCGATCGCCGCGTCGAAGATCTTGCGCAGGATCTCGCCCGCCTTGCGGCTCTCCTCGGGGCCGCCGGGGTAGCCCGCCAGGAGCTCGCCGTGTGGGCCGAGCACCACCGCCCGCTGCAGCGCGCCGCCGCCGAGCGCCCCCTCCAGCAGCGGCAGCTTGCGCGCGAGGTGGTCGGGGTTGCGCGTATAGCGGACCTGCAGGGGGCCGGGCTGCGTGACCGAGCCCGCGGCCGCCCGCCGCTCGAAGTCCGCCAGCACATCCTTGAGCTCGTCGCTCTTGTTCGGCTTGAGGGCCTCGATCCTCTCCATAAGGTTGAGGGCCTTGCGGTCGTCGGGGGCGAAGTCCAGGATCATCTGGACCTTCTCCGCCGCCTGCGCCCGGGCTCCCACGGCGTAGTAGATCTCGGCCAGCTGGAACAGCAGCCGGTAGTTCTCGCGGTTGAGGTCGACCGCCTTCTCGAACAGCCTGATCGCCTGCAGGCCGTCGCTGGCGCGCAGGTCCCGCTGGAAGCGCTCGTAGCGGAGGTCGGCCAGGACGATGTAGTTGCCCTCGTAGTTGGGGTAGGTCTCGACGCCCTGGCGCGCCAGCTCGACCGCCTGGTCGAGGTCGCGCATCTCCTTGTAGAGGCAGGCCAGCTTGTAGTAAGCCTTCGGCCCCGGCGTCTTGCGGATCTCGTCGCGGTGGGCCTTGAGGTCGTCAGCGCACTTGGCGCGGATCAGCCGCTTGAAGGCCTCGGTCAAGCACTCCGACTCGGGGAACTCGGCCCGGCCGCGCTTGGCCTCTTCGAGGGCGAGGTCGTGGCGCCCGATCTCGATGCACTTGTCGATGTACAGGCTAATGGAGTAGGGCGAGCGCGCCTGCTGCACCATGCGGCGCGCCTCCCCCAGATCACGGTTCGCCTTGAAGTCTGACCACCACCCCATCGGACGGGGACCACCCACCTTCTGACGCTGGGCTTCGCGCGGGCGTCCTATCCCCCGTCCGTTGCGCGGCACAGGGGGGCAGGAACCGATCGTAGAGCCTTGAAAAGTCGGAACTTCCGCTGAGTCGTGTTCGACTGTATAGCACCCTGCTCGGCGGCGTGTCAAGCGGACCCTGCGAACATTCTTTGCCGCGCGCGGGCCCGTAAGCCGCGCCTCATGGGGCCCGACGGCCCGCAGGCGCCGGCCGTGGGGGTATGGTGGCCGCCTCTCGTGGATCAGCGCCGCCCCGATCCCCTCCCACAGCGCCTCACCGCCGAGCGCCTGCTCGCCGCGGCGGTGGCGGTGTTGCTCGCGACCTGGTGCTTCCGGGAGGACGTCCAGCCCGACCTCTACTTCCACCTGGCGGCGGGCCGCTGGATCCTCGCGCACGGACTCCCGCACACCAACGTGTTCCTGGCCCCCCACCCCGAGCACCCCTTCGTCGACCACGAGTGGCTGTTCCAGGCGGCCGCGTACCCGTTGTACCAACTGGGCGGCGCCGGCGCTCTGACCCTCCTCAAGACGCTGGCCGTGGCGGCGGCGCTGGGGCTCTTGGTCCTCTCCTGTCGCCGCGCCAGCCCGCAGGCCCGCTGGTGGGTGGCGATCGCCGCCCTCACCGTGGCCGGCGGGCGGTTCATCCTGCGCCCCGAGGTGGTCTCGTTCCTGGGGGTCGCCCTGCACCTGGCGCTCCTCGCCCGGGACGGGCGCCGCCCCAGCCGGCTGACGCTGGTCGTGCTGCCCCTCGCGCAGGCGGTGTGGGGCAACGTGCACGGGTTCTCGCTCCTCG
>JAWLGW010000968.1:0-3236 GCA_041690735.1 Planctomycetota bacterium | reverse complement strand
CGCGCCGGCCGCTCCGGCGCCCTTGGAGCGTCCCTTCTTCCCCTCCTCAGGGGTGCGGAACACGAACAGCTTCTTCTTGGGCGGCTCCTCGGCCCCCCCTTCCCGCCGCAGGGCCTCCGCCCGCGCCTCGGCCCGCGCGTCGTTCACCTCCGCCAGCAGCGCGTCGAGGTTGGCGGGCCCCGGCGCCCGCCCCGGCTTGTCCTGCCCAAGGGTGGGGCGGAAGTCGGGCGTCAGGGTGCCCTGCTCGTACTCCATCCAGATCTGCCAGGCCTCCTGCCCCACCGCCCGCAGGGTCGGCGCCGTGAGGCCGAGGTGCCGGGTGACCGCGTGGATGTCGCGCTCCAGCATCCGCGCCGCGTCGGGGTGGTGCACCGCGCTGATCACCTGGGGCAGATCGATGATCACCGGCCCCGCGGTGTCGATCAGCACGTTGTAGGGCGACAGGTCGCCGTGGATCAGGTCGTTGCACAGCATGCGCACGACCTCACCCACCAGCGCGTCGCACAGCTCGGCCGCCCGCTGGGGAGTCACCGGGACGTCCGCCAGCATGGGCGCCGGGTTCCCCTCCTCGTCGGCGATCAGCTCCATGACCAGGACGTCCTCGTGGTGCGCGAACAGGTCGGGCACGCGCACGCCGGCGGCGGCCAGCTGCCGCAGAGCGTCGACCTCGGCCCGCTGCCAGCCCGACTCCAGCAGCTCCTTCCCGTAGCGGCTGCCCTTGCCCATGGCCCGGGCCGAGCGGGTGTTGCGGACCCGCCGCCCCTCTCGATAGCTGGACTGGTTGCGGAAGTTCCGGTTCTCCCGGGCCTTGTAGACCTTCGCCGCGTAGCGCTGGTCCTCCTTCTCGACCACGAACAGGTCGGCTTCCTTCCCGCTCTTGAGGGGGTACAGCACGGCGTCCAGGACGCCGTCTTCGACCAAGCCGGCCAGGGTCGGGGGAATGTGCACGCGCGGTCCTCCTGCGCGGGGGGAGCGCCCCGGCGTAGCGGGCCGGCGGCGCAATGAGACGTCACTCGGTGGTTGGTAGGGCGGTGGAGCGCGGCGACCTCGCCTGACCGGCCCGAGCCACTCTGGGAGCCACCGTGGGGGCCACTGTGGGGGGCGGGCGATCAGCGTCGATCGGCGGCGAGTTGCGGGACGCGTCTCCTCCTGTTGCGGCCGACGGGCGCGGGGGCCCGTCGAGACGAAATCCTAGCCCACGACCGCCGCCACGTCACCCGCGAAAACGCCTGATTTCTCAGATCCCTACGGCCCCCGGCGGCGTCCTGGGCCCTCGCCGGGCCTCGCCCTCCTCGGGTAGGGTGGCGCCCTGCTGGAGGGTCGAGGTGAGCGATCTCGTCACGCGGCTGCGCGACAACCTGGGGCGGGTGATCAAGGGCAAGGCGCGGGAGCTCGACTTCCTGATCGCGGCCTTCCTGGCCGGAGGCAACGCGCTGCTCACCGACGTGCCGGGGGTGGGCAAGACCACCCTGGCCAAGGCGCTGGCGACCTCCTTCGCGGGCGGGTTTCGCCGGATCCAGTTCACGCCCGACCTGCTGCCCGCCGACATCCTGGGGGGGAGCATCTACGACCCTCGGCAGGGCTCCTTCAACTTCCGCCAGGGCCCGATCTTCACCAACGTGCTGCTGGCGGACGAGATCAACCGGGCCAGCCCGCGCACCCAGTCCAGCCTGCTGGAGGCCATGGCCGAGGGCCAGGTCAGCATCGAGGGCGAGACCCACCGCCTGCCGCGGCCGTTCTGGGTGGTCGCCACCCAGAACCCGGTCGAGCACCACGGCACCTATCCGCTGCCCGAGGCGCAGCTCGACCGGTTCACGATCGAGCTCTCCCTGGGCTACCCCCCCCAGGAGCAGGAGCTGGAGATCCTGGCGGCCCTCGCCTCGCCGCCGCCCCTCGCCAGCCTGCAGCCGGTGACCACCCTCGAGGAGGCGGAGGCCGAGCAGGCGCGCGTGGCGGCGCTGCCCGTGGACGAGGACGTGTGCCGCTACATCGTGGAGCTGGTGACCGCCACCCGCCGCGAGCCGGAGCTCCAGCTGGGCGTCTCCCCCCGCGGCGGGATCGCGCTGTATCGCATGGCGCAGGCCTGGGCCGCCCTCGAGGGGCGCGACGCGGTGCTCCCCGACGACGTCAAGGCGGTCGCCGTGCGCACCCTCGCCCACCGGCTGGCCCTCGAGACCAAGGCCAAGTACTCCGGCGTCACCAAGGAGCAGGTGGTGCAGCGCATCCTCGAGCAGGTCGAGGTCCCGGTGTGAGCTCGAGCCCGGGGACGGCGCCCGGCGCGATCCGCCTGCTCGACGCCCTCGACCGGCGTCTCCCCCGGCGATCCCTGGCCCGGCTCATCCTCTATACGTGGTCCCACAAGTTCACCCCCGGAGGGCGCGGCCTGATCGGCGCCGCCGCGGGTGTGGGCTTGGCGGCCAGCGGGTTTGGGATCAACTACCCGATCTACTACCTCGCCATGTACCTGGTGGCGCTGCTGTTCGTGGCGCAGCTGGCGGCGGTGGCGCTGCGCCCCCGCGCCCGGGTCGAGCGGCGCCTGCCCGAGCGGTGCGCGGCGGGCGCCACCCTGACGGTGCGCGCGCAGGTCACCAACGAGGGACGCCTGCCGGCGTTCGACCTGGCGGTGCGGGAGTTCGCCTCGCCCGCCGGCGTGCACCTGGCCGAGGCGCCCGCCCTGCTCCCCCACCTGCCCCGCGGCGCGACGGCCGAGCTCACTTACCGCCTGCGCCCCGAGATGCGCGGCGCCTACGACCTGCGCGGGCCGCAGGCGTTCACCACCTTCCCCTTCGGGATCTACACCGCGACCCGCACCTGCGACGCGCCGCACCGCCTGCTGGTCACCCCGCGCTTCGCGCCGCTCGCCGCCCTCGACCTGCCGGTGAGCAGCAAGCACCAGCCGGGCGGGCTGGCCCTGGTCAGCCGCGTGGGCGAGTCCGAGGAGTTCATCGGCAACCGGGAGTACCGCCCCGGCGATCGCCTGCGCGACCTCGACCAGCGCGCCTGGGCCCGGGTCGGCGTGCCCGTGGTCCGCGAGTTCCAGCAGGAGTACCTGTCGCGGATCGCCCTGCTGGTCGACACCCACGTGACCCGCCCCACCCCCGCCGCGCTGCGCGTCCTCGAGGCCGGGATCTCGCTCGGGGCCGCGGTCGCCGACGCCCTGAGCCGGCAGGAGTACGTCGTCGACCTGTTCGCGGCGGGCCCCGACCTGTATCACTTCCAGGCCGGCCGCTCGCTCG
>JAWLGW010000967.1:0-3237 GCA_041690735.1 Planctomycetota bacterium | reverse complement strand
CCATTTGCTCGCCAGCCGCTACGCGCCCGCCTACGACCCGTTCGCGCAGGCCGGCGCCGTGGGCGACGGCGACCCCTCCTGGTCGGCGCGGGGCTTGGTCCCCTCCGCCTACCTGTCGGGGCGGACCCTGGGGGAGGAGCAGCGGTACGTGCTCGAGCGGCGGCTCGCCCCGCGGCTGCCCGGCAACATGCTCGAGCGCCCGCAGCTGCTGCTCAACCCGTGGGCGGTGCGCGACACCTCCACGGACACCCGCACCGCGCGGGCGGGCGACGACTTCGGGGCCGCCGGCGGCGCCTCCCGCGGGATCGCCCCCGGCACCGGCTTCAAGGACGCCCGGACCGGCGGACAGGTCGACCCGGCGTCCCTCGACTTCCTGGCGCAGCCGTCGCTGTTGAAGCTCAACCTGACCCCTGACGCCGAGGGCGTGGTCACGGTGCCGCGCGAGGCGCTGGCGGGCCGCGGCATGGTCCGCGTCCTGGCGGTGGACGCCGAGACCACGGCCTACCGTGAGGTGGCGCTGGCGCCGGCGCCCGCCGAGGTGAACGACCTGCGCCTGCGCTCGCCGCTGGACCCGCAGGTCCCGATCGCGGCCCAGCGGCAGGCGACCTTCGTGCGCGAGGGGGGCGAGTTCACCCTCGAGGACGTGACCACGGGGGAGCTGGCGGTCTACGACAGCCTGGCCAAGGTCCACCGCCTGCTGGTGACCCTGAGCGGCGACGCCACCCTGCAGGAGTTCGCCTGGGTCCTGCAGTGGCCCGAGCTGTCGGCGGAGCAGAAGCGGGCCCGCTACTCCGAGCACGCCTGCCACGAGCTCAACTTCTTCCTCTCCCGCAAGGACCCCGAGTTCTTCGCGCAGGTGGTGCAGCCTTACCTGCGGCACAAGCTCCACAAGACGTTCCTCGACCGCTGGCTGCTGGGCGAGGTGGGACCGAGCGACCTCGAGCCCTGGGCCTACGGACGGCTCAACGTGGTGGAGCGGATCCTCCTCGGCCAGCGCCTGCCCGGCGAGCTGCCGCACACGCGGCGCGCCGTGCAGGAGGCCTACGAGGCCCTGCCGCCCCGGACCGAGGAGCTGACCCGCCGGTTCGAAGCGGCCCTCCGGGTGGGCTCGCTGGAGGGCGACGACCTCGGCCTCGACCAGGCGCGGGAGGCGGTCGATCCGCGCCGCCGCCTGGAGGAGGTCGCCAAGGAGGCCCGGCTGAGCTCGCGCTCGGGAGCCGCCGGGGGGCCGCGGCCCCCGCCCGCCCCGTCGGGCATGGCCCTCGCCGACGCGGCTGAGGAGGCGGAGATGGACGCCCCCATGGCCGAGGAGCCCGCCCCCGCGGCGCCCGCCCCTCGCCCGCAGCGGGCGCGCAAGGCGCAGGCCCCCGGGAGGTGGCGCGCCGACCGGGAGAAGCGGCAGGCCATGCGGCAGCTGTACCGCCCCCTCGACGCCACCAAGGAGTGGGCCGAGAACGACTACCACCACCGGCCGGTGAACGAGCAGGGGCCGGGGCTGGTCACGGTGAACGGCTTCTGGCGCGACTTCGCCGCCCACGCGCCGGGGCAGCCGTTCGTCTCCCCCCGCTTCACGGAGGCGACCCAGAACTTCACCGAGATGATGTTCGCGCTGTCGGTGCTCGACCTGCCCTTCACGGCCAAGGCGCACCAGCCGAGCTTCGCCGGGCGGCGCCTGACGCTGGTGGCCGGCGGCCCGCTGGTCGCCTTCCACAAGGAGCTCCGCCGGGCAGGCGAGGCGGCCCGCTCGCCGATCCTGGTCAGCCAGGCCTTCTTCCGCCCCGACGACCGCTACGCCGTGGTCGACGGCGAGCGGGTGGACAAGCTGGTCGAGGGCGAGCTCCTGGTCCACACCGTGTACGGGTGCCGGGTGGTGGTCACCAACCCCAGCTCCGCCCGGCAGCGCCTGGACGTCCTCCTGCAGCTCCCTGAGGGCTCCCTGCCGGTGGCGGGCAGCCGCGAGACCGCCAGCGTGCCCATGGTGCTGGAGCCCTACGCCACCCGAGCGATCGAGGCGCAGTTCTACTTCCCGCGCCCCGGCCTGTTCCGGCACTACCCCGCCCACGTCGCCAAGGCGGAGCGGGTGGTGGCGGCGGTGGAGCCCGTCAAGCTGAAGGTGGTCACCGCGCTGAGCGACAAGGACACCGGCGCCTGGAGCTACGTGTCGCAGTACGCCTCCACCGAGCAGGTGCTCGCCTGGCTGGAGGCGCACCCCCTCGAGGGGGTCGACCTGTCGGCGATCGCCTGGCGGATGAAGGACCGGGAGGTGTTCGCCCGCACGATCGCGCTGCTGACGCGGCGCCACGTGTTCGCGCCGGCGCTGTGGTCGTACGCCCTCCTCCACCAGGACGTGCCCGCGGCGCGGCAGTTCCTGCTGCACGCGGACGGCCTGATCGCGGCGGCGGGCGGCACCCTGCGCAGCCCCCTGCTCACCATCGACCCAGTGGCTCGGGGGAGCTACCAGCACCTCGAGTACCGGCCGCTGGTGAACGCGCGAGCCCACCCCCTGGGCGGGGCGCGGCGGATCCTCAACGGGCGCTTCCACCAGCAATACCACCGGCTGATGGCCGACCTGTGCTACCGGCGGACCCTCGACGACGAGGCGCTGCTGCAGGCGACCTACTACCTGCTGCTGCAGGATCGGGTGAGCGAGGCCCGGCCGCTGTTCGCCCGGGTCGACCCCCGGCGGATCGAGGCCCGCCTCCAGTACGACTACTGCCGGGCCTACCTCGACTTCTTCGAGGCCGACCCGCAGGTGGCGGGGCCGATCGCGCGCAAGTACGCCGACTTCCCCGTCGACCGCTGGCGGGAGGCGTTCGCCGCGATCGCCGACCAGCTGGGCGAGCTCCACGGCGAGGCGCCCGCCCGCCGTAGGGACGCCAACCGCGACCCGGCCCAGCTCGGCGCCACCGAGCCCGCCTTCGACCTGGCGGTCGAGGGCGAGCAGGTGACGGTCCGCTACGCCAACCTCGACCGGGTGACGGTCAGCTACTACCCCATGGACGTGGAGCTGCTGTTCAGCGAGAACCCCTTCGGCGGCGACGTGGGCGACCGGTTCGCCTACGTGCGCCCGCGCATCACCCAGGAGGTGGCGCTGCCGGCGGGTCAGGAGGCGGTCCGGTTCCCGGTCGCCGCCGAGGTGCGCGCGGCCAACGTGCTGATCGAGGTCAGCGGCGCCGGGCGCACCCGCGCGCGGGCCCGCTACGCCAACGCCCTGCACCTGTCCCTGCGCGAGGGCTC
>JAWLGW010000966.1:861-3241 GCA_041690735.1 Planctomycetota bacterium | reverse complement strand
CACGCACCACATGAACGTCGACTACAGCGCCTACGAGGGCTTCGAGGTCCAGGGCTGGAGCGAGGTGGTCTTGTCCCGCGGGCGGGTGATCTGCAAGAACGGCTCCCGCCTGGTCGAGGGCGGCGGCCAGTTCATCAAGCGGGCCCGCTGCGGCGAGCTGCTGCGGTAGCCGAGCCGCTCAGCGCGGTTCGATGCGGTACAGCGTCCGGCCGTCGATCAGGAACAGGCGGGAGCCCGCCGCCGTCAGCCCCCGCGGCTCCTGCCAGGTCCCCTCGAGGGTCTGATAGGCGCCCGTGGTGAGGTCGACCCGGTACAGCTTGCGGCCGTCGATCCCGTACAGGCTGTCGCCCGCCGCGACCAGCGCGCGCGGGTCGGCCCACACCCCGTCGAGGGCCTGATAGGCGCCGGTGGCGGGATCGACCCGGTACAGCTTGCGGCCGTCGATCCCGTACAGCCACTCGCCCAGCGCCGTCAGGCCCTTGGGGTCCTGCCACCTCCCCTTCAGGGCCTGGTAGGCGCCGGTGCCGGGGTCGACGCGATACAGGACGTCCCCGTCGATCCCGTACAGGCTGTCGCCCAGGGCGGTGAGGGCCTTGGGGGCGGCCCACCGGGCGCCCACGGCCTGATAGGCGCCCGAGGTGGGGTCGACCCGATACAGGACGTTGGCGTCGATCCCATACAGCCTGTCGCCGAGGGCCGTCAGCCCCTGCGGCTCCTTCCACACCCCCTTCAGGGAGCGGTAGGCGCCGGTGTCGGGGTCGACGCGGTACAGCGTCTCGCCGTCGATCCCGAACAGGGCATCGCCGAGGGCGGTGAGCCCGCGAGGCCGGGCCCAGGCGCCCTCCAGCGCCGTGGACGACGCCGCCGCGGCGGCGTCGTCGGACGACGCGGCAGGACCGGTGGACGTTGCGGACGGCGCCGCCGCAGGGGTCGGGGGCGACGCCTCGTCGGTCGGCTCGCCGCCGACTCCGTCCGGATCGTGGACGTGGACGTTGCCGCCCTCGATCGCGGGCTCCGAGCCGGGGCAGCCGGTGAGCGCGGCGAGCAGGACGACGGCGCCGCCAGCCCTAAGGACCACACGCCGGTGGAGGTGCCTCTCGAGGGTCATGCCACGCTCCCGGCCCGGCGAGACCCAGGCGCGTCCGCCGAGCGGCCCAGACGACCCGGAGCCGTCCGCTGCCATCGCAACACACGCCCACCTCGGCGACAACGGAGCGCAGCGGACCGCGCGGGGGAGGAGCCGGTTGCGCAAGCTCGGCGCAGCCGTCATCCGGAAGGGAGCCCAGGGGGACGCCATGCTCGCACGCTCCGCTCCGCCGCTCGTCATCGCGCTGACCGGCGCCCTCGGTTGGGTGGCGCCGGCGCTGGCCGAGGACCAGGTCGAGCGCTACCCCGACGGAGCGGTCAAGCTCCGCGCCCAGCTGAGCTCCAGCGGGGAGCGCCACGGCAACTACGAGGAGTTCTATCCCGACGGGCAGGTGAAGGTCCGCGCCCGCTACCGCAGGGGCGAGCTGCACGGGCGCTACCGGGCCTACCACCCGAACGGGGAGGAGCGGGTCGACAAGCGCTACAAGCAGGGCGCCGTCGACGGGAAGGTCATGGTCTACGACGAGGCCGGCGAGCCGGTGGCGCGCACCGAGCACAAGCGCGGTCAGGTCTACTACTTCGTGAGCCCCAGCGGGCGAGCCGCCCTGCCCCTGTACCCCCGGAGCCTCGACGAGGTGCGCGACCGGGTGGCCGAGCTGGCCCCTGAAGGCTTCGACGGCGCCACGTACGGAGGCAGCAAGTTCGCCGAGCAGCCCGTGGTCCAGGGCGCCCACGCCGCCGGGCGCCTGACCGACGCCTACCAGCAGGCAGCCCTCCAACACGTGCGCCTGTACCGCTACCTGTCCGGACTCCGGTACGACGACCTGGAGGTGGCGGCCGACCTGTCCGAGAAGGCCCAGCACGGGGCGCTGGTGGTGGCGCTGCTGGGGCGGTTGACCCACGAGCCGCCCCGCCCGCCCGGCCTCGCCGACGCCCTGTACCAGCTCGGGCGCGATGGCGCCAAGAACAGCAACCTGCACCAGGGCCAGCCGAGCCTGGTGGCAGCGATCGACGGGTTCATGGACGACTCCGATGCCAGCAACGCCGCCAAGCTCGGCCACCGCCGCTGGCTGCTCAACCCGCCGCTGAAGCGGGTCGGCTTCGGCGAGGTCAACGGCTTCGTAGCCCTGTGGACGACCGACGTCAGCGGCAGCCCCAGGCTGACCCACGAGCTGGTGGCCTTTCCGGGAGCCGGCCACTATCCGGCCCGGCTGACCGCCCCGCACCACGTGTGGAGCGTCGGCTTCGACGCAGGTGTGATCCGCGTCAGGCAGACCCCGACGGTGCGGGTCCA
>JAWLGW010000966.1:0-851 GCA_041690735.1 Planctomycetota bacterium | reverse complement strand
ACTACGAGAAGCTCGCGGAGGTCGACGTGAGCGACGTCGCCTTGATCACCGAGAAGACCGGGCTGACGCCCCTGGTCCGCTTCCGCCCCAAGCTGCGCGGCGAGGACCTGCAGCCGGGCTCGCGCCTGCTGGTCGAGCTGGAAGGAGCCACCGACCCCGCCGGCCGGCCCCGCCCGGTCGTGTACGCAGTCGACCTGTTCTGAGCTCGCGCGCTGCGCCGCCGTTCAGTGGAGGAACGGCGTCTCCAAAGGGGCAGAGAGCAGCCCCGGTCCCTGTGGACCTGAGGCTGCCTCACGCGAGCTCTCTGCCCCTTTTGCTAGCTGAAGGGAGGGCGCGCTCGAGAGGGTCGCGTCCTCCCGCTCCCGCGCCAGGAGGAGCCCCCGCGGCGACCCTCCCGAGCGCGCCCCTCCCTTCAGTGGGCGACGATCTCCTCGTACGCCTCGGGGCGGCGGTCCCGGTAGAACTGCCAGGTCGAGCGGACCTCGTCGATCATCGACAGGTCGAGGTCGGCGATCACCAGCTCGTCCCCGTCCTCGCTGCCCTCGGCCACGAACTGGCCGCGCGGGTTGCAGAAGTAGCTCGTCCCGTAGAACTTCCCGATGTTCCAGGGCGCCTCGGTGCCGACGCGGTTGCTGGCCGCCACGAAGTAGCCGTTGGCGACCGCGTGGGCGGGCTGCTCGAGCTTCCACAGGTACTGCGACAGCCCGGCCACCGTGGCGGAGGGGTTGAACACGATCTCCGCCCCGTTGAGGCCCAGGCAGCGGGCGCCCTCGGGGAAGTGGCGGTCGTAGCAGATGTACACGCCCACCTTGGCGTAGCGGGTCTGGAACACGGGGTAGCCACCGTCGCCC
>JAWLGW010000965.1:0-3242 GCA_041690735.1 Planctomycetota bacterium | reverse complement strand
GTGGTTGATTCGGGCCAGGGCCTCCGCCTCGCGGCGAAACCGCAGCAGCCCCTCCAGGTCGGCGCCAGCCGCGAGCACCTGCTTGAGCGCCACCCGCCGCCCCAGCGCCGGGTCCTCCGCCTCGTAGACCACGCCCATGCCGCCGCGGCCCAGCTCGCGCACGATCCGGTAGGGGCCGATCGAGGGAGGAAGCGCCATGCCGAGCACGGTAGCGGCGCGGCGACCGCGCAACCAGTGAAGGCGCCCCGCCGCTATGCTGCCGCGCCGGAGGAACCCATGACCGAAGCGCAGGCGAACCTGATCCTCACGATCCTGGCGGTGGACGACCTGCCCCGGGCGCGCGCCTTCTACGAGCAGGCCTTCGGCTGGCCGGCGCGGATCGAGGTGCCGGTGTTCGTGGAGTTCGAGCTCCCCGACGGCCGCGGCCTGGGGGTGTATCAGCGCGAGGCGTTCGCCCACAACACGCAGCAGCTGCCGCCGCCCGTCCCGGCGGGCGAGATCAGCGGCACCGAGCTGTACTTTCGCGTCGAGGACCTGCCGGCGGCGGTCGCGCGCCTGGAGCGCGCCGGCGCCCGGCTGCTGTCGGCCGCGGCCCCGCGCCCCTGGGGGGACGAGGCGGCCTACTTCGCCGACCCCGACGGCAACGTGCTGGTGGTCGCGCGCCCTACGAGCGCGACGGCCTAAGTCAGCGTCAGGAAACACCTCCAGCGATCTCGCGGTCCTCGCCGCGGCCGGCTTGGTCACTCGCGCTCGCGCTCGTGGTCGTGGTCGTGGTCGACCACGACCACGAGCGCGAGCGCGACGTCTCGAGCCCGGTCAGAACATCACCGACAAGGACTGCTGGATTCGTTCCTGGCGCCGCCTAAGAAGATCGAAAGGCTGCCACCGGTCGGCGCCCGTGCTACGCTCGACCCATGCGTGTGGTGATGCTGGACGCTCCGCGATCGCTGATCGAACAGCGCGCTCGCCTCGGCCAGGACCGTTGGGATGAGGTCTGGGAGGGAGTCCTGCACATGGTGCCGCCGCCCTCCTACGAGCACCAGCGCTTGGGCACCCTGCTCCTCGTGTTCCTGGAGCCGATCGCCCGGGGCAGGGGCCTGCTCGCCTCGTACGAGACCGGCGTCTTCCGCCCCGAGGCAGGCGAGGCGGACTTCCGGGTGCCCGACCTCGTGGTCGCGCGTCCCCAGCAGGTCACCGCGCGCGGTGTGGAGGGCGGCGCCGAGATGGTCGTCGAGATCCGCTCCCCGAACGACGAGAGCGTCGAGAAGCTGCCGTTCTATCAGGCGCTCGGGGTGCAGGAGGTGCTGCTGATCGAGCCCGGCGAGCGAACGGTGGAGCTGTACGTGCTGCGGGGCGGGCGCTACCACGCCGCGCTGCCCGACGCGCAGGGGGTCGTCCGTTCCCCCGCGCTGGGCGTCACCTTCGCGACCGCCCCGGGGCCTCAACTGGTGCTCGGCGGGCCCGAGGGCACCGTCCAGGTCTAACCGGCCGCGGTCAACTCGGCCGCAGGACCGTCACCCGCTTCCCGTCCACCCGCAGCCGCCCCTCGGCGTACAGGCGGATCGCCTCGGGGTAGGCGCCGAGCTCCTGCTCGAACACCTTGGCGGCGATCTCGTCGGGGGACTCGGCGCCGGTGAGGCTCACGGCCCGCTGGACCACGATCGGCCCGTGGTCGTACTCATCGTCGACGAGGTGCACCGTGCAGCCGGTGACCTTGACGCCGCTCTCCCACACGGCCTGGTGCACGTGGTGCCCGTAGAAGCCCTGCCCGCAGAAGGCCGGGATCAGCGCCGGGTGAATGTTGAGGACCTTGCCCGCGAAGTCGGCGGGGATCGGGCGCAGCAGCTTGAGCCACCCCGCCAGGCACACCAGGTCGGCCTGCGCCTCGCGGCAGGCGGCGAAGACTCGGTGCGTGAAGTCGGCGGTGCTGGCGGCGTCCCGCCGGCGCACCACCCGGGCGGCGACCCCCCGGGCCGCCGCCCGCTCGAGGCCCCCCGCCCGAGGGGTGCTGGAGACCACCTGCACCACCTCGATCGGCAGCCGGTCCCTTCCCCGTCCCGGGTCGGACAGGTCCAGCAGGTTCTGGAGGGAGCGACCCCCTCCGGAGATCAACACGGCGGTGCGGAGCGGCTTCATGAGGGGGTGACCTTCCGCTGTGGCCCGGACGGCGTCAAGCGGGCCGTCCTCTCCTCGGCCCCGCTGCGGGCGCGAGTTGCGACGGCCTCGCGCCCGCGGCCCGCCCGCGGTGTCTCAGAAGTGTCACCCCAGGGGTCGACCGGCCCCCCGCCAAAGGCCGTAAAGCCTTGTGCCAAACGGGCCAGCGCGTAGACTTGGGGGCCATGAGCCCCCAGTTGAAGCACACCTTCCGGCCGCTGCCGACGGACCGGCCCCCCAGCGAGGCCGAGGACGAGGTCCGCGCCTTCTGGAAGCAAGCGGACATCTTCGCCAAGAGCCTGGAGCGCACCAAGGACGGCGAGCCGTTCGTGTTCTACGAGGGGCCGCCCACCGCCAACGGCATGCCCCACCACGGGCACGTGCTGACCCGCGTGATCAAGGACCTGTTCCCCCGCTACCAGACCATGCTCGGCCGGCGGGTCGACCGGAAGGCGGGCTGGGACACCCACGGCCTGCCGGTCGAGATCGAGGTGGAGAAGACCCTCGGCCTCGACGGCAAGCAGGACGTGGAGCGGTACGGGATCGAGCCCTTCGTGCAGCTCTGCAAGGAGTCGGTCTGGAAGTACAAGTCCGAGTGGGAGGTGCTCACCGACCGCATCGGCTTCTGGATCGACATGGAGCGGCCCTACATCACCTACACCAAGGACTACGTGGAGTCGGTGTGGTGGGCCCTGCAGGAGATCGACAAGAAGGGCCTCCTGTACAAGGGCCACAAGATCCTCCCCTGGTGCCCCCGTGACATGACCGGCCTCTCCTCACACGAGGTCGGCCAGGGGTACGTCGAGGTGGAGGACCCGGCGATCACCGTCGCCTTCGCCCTCGAAGGGGAGCCCGACACCTACGCCCTGGCCTGGACCACCACCCCCTGGACGCTGCTCAGCAACGTCGCCCTGGTGGTCCACCCCGAGGTGGACTACGTCTACGCCCAGACCGAGGAGGGTAAGACCTACGTCCTCGCCGAGAAGCTGCTCGGCAAGGTGCTCGGCGCCGACAAGAAGACCAAGCAGCCGAAGGCCAAGGTGCTCCGCACCGTCAAGGGCGCCGACCTCGTCGGCACCCGCTACCGG
>JAWLGW010000964.1:0-3245 GCA_041690735.1 Planctomycetota bacterium | reverse complement strand
CGGAGGCTCCGGGACGGCGCGCGCTGCTCCTCCTTGGGAGAGGAGACCGCAGTCTCCGAGAGATCCGCGCGCGCCGTCCCTCCGCCCCACCTCGCGCGGGTGCTCGTTTCGGGAGGGTCCAACAGCCACGCCTCGACACAGGCCGCACCCGCGCGAGGTGCTCCGAGAGGCCGGCATTTGGCGACGGCCTCCCGAGTCCGAGTCCGTGACCGAGACCGAGTCCGAGTCCGAGGCCGAGTCCGACTCCGGCTCCACGCCCGCACTCGAGCAGGCCGAGTCCCTGCCTCGCGAGCTCAGCTCGCGCGCTGGCGATACAGCGTCAGCGCCAGCTGCCGCAGCTCGTCGGGGGTGGCGCGGCACAGGCGGGCCAGGGCCAGGGCGTCGGCCTCCTCGCCGGGCGGGCCGTCGCGGACTGCGGCGACCAGGTCCAGGGTGAGCTGGCGCGCGGCTCGGAAAGGAGGCTCGTGGCGGGGTCCCTGCAGGGAGAGGGCCGTGAGCGCGAGGACGTCCGCCACCTGGCCCAGCGGCTCGCCGTGGACGATCGCCGACAGGGTGCCCAGCTCGAACAGGCGCTGCCGCTGCTCGTCGTCGAGCTCCGCCTCCCCCTGCGCGCCGGGCGGCATCATGCGGAACAGCTCGCGCAGCTCGGTCGCGGCTCGCAGCTCGGCCCGGGCGGTGTAGTCCTCGACGAAGCGGCGCAGCCGCTCCTCGTTCGGCCGGCCCTGGACCAGCGACCACAGCTGCTCGAGGGAGCGCCAGCGCAGGCCCTGCTTGGCGAGGAGCAGCAGCTCCCCCAGGCGCTCGCCCTCGGCGCGGCGCAGGAAGGCGGCGTCGGCCTGAGCCACCTGGGCCGCTGCGCGCAGGCCCTCGACCTGGGGCAGGAACTGCTGCTCGCCGATCGCGGCGGCCGTGGCCTCGTCGATGCTCACCGTCCCGTCGCCGCGGTAGGTGGCCACCTGGCGGAAGGCGGCGCGGCCCAGGCGCTGCGCGGCGTAGCTGGGGTAATCGGGGATGAGGGTCTCGTCGTAGACCGTGAGCAGGTAGCGGAAGGACTCCCCGAACAGCGTCACCTCCCGGGGCAGGTTGCGGTCGCGGATCCGCACCAGGGGGAGCGAGAAGTCGTCGTCGCTGACGCTGAGCAGGAACGCGTACCGCCCCTCCCGCTGGACGCCTTCCCGGATGAGCGGCAGCAGGGCCTCGGCGGCGGCCACCCGCGCGCGGCGGGCGCCCGACTCGACGCAGGCCCGCCGCAGGTTGTCGCGGGTGAGCTCGAGGCGGGCCTGCAGCGCCTCGGGGTCGGCCTCGGGCGCCGCCTGGGGCAGCTCCTGAGCCAGGCGGGCGTCGTAGATCGCGCGCACGTGATCCCCCAGGGCCCGCACGACGGCGCGGTCGACCCGGAAGGGGTCGCGGGTGGGGGAGGAGGGCGGCGGCGGCGGCGGCGGCGCCGTGCAGGCGGCGAGGGTCAGCGCGCACAGGACCGGCAGGACGAGGCGGAGGGTCGGCATGGGCGCGAGTATAGAGGATCCCTGCCCGGGCGCTCCTCGATGGGCTCGGGGCTCGCATGTTCGGGTCCTGGCTGGGCTGCCGGCGCGCCGTAAAATTCTCCATGGGAGGCCGTTAGGGGGCTGGCGCCAGGTGTCGGAGGGGGCTGCTAATCTCCCCTCTCGTCAGCGGCGACGGGACGCCGCGGCGGCGAACGAAACCCAAACAGGCCCTCTCTCGCGAGGGCCGGTGTCCCCACGACACCGTTGAGACACCGTTGACAGACGAGGCGCCCCTCCTCAGTGCCGAGGGGCTCAGGAGAGTTGCGATGGCGCGGAAGAAGAAGACCAACAGCCAGACCAAGGGGTCGGCGGCGAACGAGGACCCCAAGGTCCAGGCTCGCCGGCAGGCCCTCGAGCTGACCCTCGAGCAGATCACCAAGGCGCACGGCCAGGGCGCCATCATGCGCCTGGGCCAGGACGCCAAGCTCGACGTCCCTGCCATCTCGACCGGCTCCCTGTCGCTCGACATGGCCATCGGGATCGGCGGCTTGCCGCGGGGTCGGGTCACCGAGATCTACGGGCCCGAGTCGTCGGGCAAGACCACCCTGGCGCTCACCGTGGCGGCCAACGCCCAGCGCAAGGGCGGCGTGGTGGCCTACATCGACGCCGAGCACGCCCTCGACCCGGTCTACGCCCGCAAGATCGGGGTCAACCTGGACGCCATGCTGGTCTCGCAGCCCGACTCGGGGGAGCAGGCCCTGGAGATCGTCGAGCTGCTGGTGCAGTCGAACTCGGTCGACGTGGTGGTGGTCGACTCGGTGGCGGCGCTGGTGCCCAAGGCGGAGCTGGAGGGCAACATGGGCGACTCCCACGTCGGCCTGCAGGCGCGGCTCATGTCGCACGCCATGCGCAAGCTGACGGGGATCGTCAACCGCAGCAACACCTCGCTGCTGTTCATCAACCAGCTGCGCGAGAAGATCGGCGTCATGTTCGGCTCGCCCGAGACCACCAGCGGCGGGCGGGCCCTCAAGTTCTACGCCTCGGTGCGCCTCGACATCCGGCGGATCGCTCAGATCAAGACCAACGAGGGGGCGATCGGCAGCCGCTGCCGGGTCAAGGTGGTCAAGAACAAGGTCGCCCCGCCCTTCCGGCAGGCCGAGTTCGACATCCTGTTCGCCAAGGGGATCTCCTGGCACGGGGACGTGCTCGACCTGGCGGTGGAGCACAGGATCGTCAAGAAGGCCGGCGCTTGGTTCTCGTACGGCGACATTCGCCTGGGCCAGGGACGCGACCGCACGGTGCAGTTCCTGGAGGATACGCCCGACGTCGCCTGCGAGATCGAGCACGCCCTGCTGGGCAAGCTGTTCCCCCCCGAGGGGGAGGACGAGGCGGCCGAGGCCGAGGAGCCGCTCGCCGCGGGGGCCGAGAGCTAACGGCGCTCTGGCGGCGGGGGGAGCGCCGGGGGAGGCTGTCGCGAAATGCAGCCGCGGTAGCCGGAGGAGAGATCGAACACGGAATATCAACAGCAAACAGAGAATGAGAACGGGGAATGGCTCTGCAGGAGGCACCGCAGGTACGCCTCCGAAGGACGAGCCGTTCGCTGTTCCCATTGATATTCCCTGTTGATATTCCGTGTTCTGCGAGCCGTTCGGCAGGCGCTCCTGCCGACCTTGCGACAGCCTCGGGGCCCATGCGCCCTCGATGCTTCCCCCGGTTCCTTCCCCCCCCCCGACCGCTCCCTGGCGGGCCCCCAACGGCCGC
>JAWLGW010000963.1:0-3245 GCA_041690735.1 Planctomycetota bacterium | reverse complement strand
TCCGCAGCCAGGCCGACTTCGAGCGGGGGGGCGCCCCCAGCCAGCACGGCCTGGATCGCGACAGCATGGCGAGCTACCCGGTGCCCAAGGTGTACTGGGACCCGCAGGTCCCGGGGCTGGGGGTCGACGTCAACGCCTTCTACGACAGCTTCACCGCCCAGAACGCGGACCTGGTGGCGGCCAAGCCCGACGAGGCCACCGGCTACCTGCAGCTGGCGACCAAGGTCACCCAGGTCGACGCCAGCGGGACCGTGCACAAGGACTCGCGGGTCCTGCCGATGGCGGCGACGCCTCGCTTCGAGGCCCTGTTCCAGGACCGGCGGATCGAGGTGCCGGGCAGCATCCGCCGCAACGACTTCGACAACCTGCAGGCCGACCTGTCGGCGGGCGTCCGCCACGGCTCCTCGGGCCAGGGGGGGCGCGGCGGCCGGGTGGGCAACATCCACGGCTGGCCCTACGGGACCGCCCGCGACGGCATCTACGACGGCCGGTTCCCCGACGACGACGAGGTCCAGTGGCGTCACCTGGTGCTGACGCCCGACGGCTACCTCAACTCCGCCCTGCGCCCCAGCGAGCTGTGGTACCGCGCCAGCGACACCGGCGAGAGCGCCGCCGGAGCTCAGGCCTGGCCCCTGCCCGACAACCCCCTCAACGAGCCGGCGCAGGGCAAGAACGACCCCGACGCCCAGCGCCGCGGTCGCAGCTACATCAACGAGAACGCCGCCACCCCGCACATCACCGAGGCGCGCGAGGGGAACGTCGCCCCCACCAACCTGGGCGGCGTCGAGCTGTGGTGGAAGCCGACCTTCGACTGGTACTACCGCGACGCCCAGGGGCGGCCGACCAACGACGTCAACCCGCTGTTCTGCGGCCTGCTGGGCGTGTCCCACGCCGTCCCCAACAAGATCGCCTTCGACCCCTCGGGGACGGCGGGGGTGGTGAGCCGCGGGACGCAGATGTACGTGACCCGCAACACCAGCGGCGAGCTGCGGATCACCCGCCTGTACTTCGAGGCGGTGGGCGAGCACGGCGACACCAACGAGGTGCCCTACGTGGCGACCCCCGGGGGGACGCCCATGAAGATCACCGACTACTGGCAGCAGTGCACCCAGGACCCCACCTTCACCTGGCCTCCGCGCGAGCTGCGGGTGCAGGTGCCGCCTCAGTTCATCGACATCTCGTTCGCCCGCACCGACTGGTGGGTGCCGGCCTCGGTGTTCAAGGAGTGGCGCTCGAACGAGTGGCACCACATCGCCTTCCGGTGGGACGACGCCTCCACCAAGGCCAACGCCAAGCGCCCCACCATTCAGCTGTGGCTGGACGGCGAGGAGTCGATCCCGATCGACGGGCACGAGGTGGGCCCGCGCTACCAGCCCCGGGTCTACGACCCCGCCAACAAGGACTGGCTCGACACCACCGCCGAGCTCCAGCAGGTGTGGGGGGCCGACTGGCCGCCCAAGCGCGGCCCCTGGCCGCAGCTCAACGCCGACGGCCTCATGCCGCAGTTCGTGCGGCTCAACGCCCAGAGCTACTACGCCAGCGCCAGCGACGCCTATCGCGAGCGCCCCAAGGACCAGATCACGGTGGGCTCGGTGATCCGCAGCCAGGTCCTGGTGACCGACTCCACCGGCACCACCACCGGCAAGGCGGGCCTGTTCAAGCACAAGGACGACGCCGAGATCTACCTGCCCGCCAACGGGACCGTGGACGACGTGCGCTTCTACGACGGCAACCGCACCCTGGCCGACGTCACGCCCCTCTCCAAGGGGCGCTACGAGGCGGTCGGCTTCTGGCGGGGCGAGATCGATCTGTCGGCGAACTTCCCGGCCGATGGACGGCCGCTGACCCTGGGGAACCTCGACTTCACCGGCTACCTGCCCACCCGCTACGGGCCCCTGGTCCTCCCCAGCGGCGGCACCCCCAACGTGGGCCAGGGGGGCGCCCACCCCCGCCGGTGGCCTCGGGGAAGCGGCACCATCACCGTCAGCTTCGAGATCGAGCGGGCGGACGGGACGCAGGTCCGCTACCCCCACTGGGAGGCGATGCAGATCAGCAACCTGGCCCAGACCGGCAGCAACACCAGCTTCGCCCTCACCGACGACCGGGGCTTGCCGGTCAAGGTCGAGAAGGGCGACAAGCTGATCTACAACGTCGACATGACCGCCGGCTACTACGACGCCTCGCGGGGGCTGGTGAACGGCCCGGGCGCCAGCGGCAAGGCGGTGGTCTCGCCCGTCCTCGACGAGATCACCATGACCTTCTTCCTCCCCAACGCCGAGACCCTGCTGACCGAGAGGGTGAACGACTGATGGCCACCTCGACGCGACTGCTGTTCGTGAGCGCCCTCCTCGCCGCGGTGGCCCTGCCGGCCGCGGCGCAGGACCGGGCGCCGGTGATCAACGAGGTCCAGGACGGCACCGGCAACGCCGCGCGGATCCTGCCCCAGGGCGCCGTGGCGATCCTGGCGGGGCGGAACCTGCACCAGTGCCCGCCGCCCCAGAAGGACGAGCAGGGGATCGAGCGGCTGGTCCCCTGCAGCCACGACGAGCTGAGCGTCAAGCTCGACGGCGAGACGATCGTGGTGCTCGACTCCACCTTCGATCAGGTGATCGTCCAGATCCCGCCCAGCGCCAGGCCCGGCAAGCGCAAGATCAAGCTGGAGATCCGCGGGCGGGGCGACGCCGAGACCACGATCGAGATCGTGACCCCCGACCAGTTCAAGGAGCAGAACAAGGAGCAGGCGGGCAGCGAGCTCATGGGCGTGGGCGGTCAGCGCCGCGACGCGAGCGTGGAGCTGCTGCAGAAGTTCAAGATCAGCAAGTTCCAGATGGTCCCGGGCGCCGCCGGCAGCCGGTTCGAGGTGGAGGGGATCGCGGCCGACATGCCCGATCGCTTCCGGGTCAGCCTGACCCTGAAGTACGACAACCGCGACCTCACCTCGCGGGAGGTGCCGATCCAGGGCGGCGCCTTCAAGACCACCTTCGGCCCCTTCAACAAGAAGCTCCTGTACGGGATCTACGAGTGCGAGCTGGTGTTCGCCCTGCCCACCCAGAGCGGGGCCCTGATCCGGCGCTGGGAGCGGGAGCGGCGCCGTAACGGACAGGGGCCGATCAGCGACCAGGAGCGCGAAATGTACGCCCGCGTCCTGCGGCGGGAGCTGACCGAGGTGGGCACCGGCCCCCAGGGCAAGCTGACCCCCGAGGACCGGCAGCGGCAGCAGGACGCCCTGCAGGCCCACTACCAGG
>JAWLGW010000962.1:0-3245 GCA_041690735.1 Planctomycetota bacterium | reverse complement strand
GCTCGAGGAGCACAAGGACAAGGTCCCGGCGGACCTCAAGGAGAAGATCGAGGCCGAGCTCAAGAAGGTCGAGGAGGCCGTCAAGAGCGACGACCAGGCCAAGATCGAGGCCGCCATGGCCGAGTTCCAGCAGGTGGCCCAGGAGATGGGCAAGCACCTCTACGCCCAGGCCGGCGGCCCCGAGGCCGCAGCCGCCGGCGCGGCCGGCGCGGCCGGTGGCCCCCAGCCCGAGCAGGGCGGCGGCGCCCAGAGCAGCGGCTCGGAGGACGTGATCGACGCGGACTACGAGGTGAAGTCGTAACAGCGCGCTGACGTCGCCACTTGCGGCGGAATCGCGGGAGACAGGCGGGAGACACCCTCGAGGTGGCTCCCGCCTGCTTCGTTGGTTGACCGCGCAGCGCGGCTGGTGAGGGCGCGCCGGACGCGATGCTCCTCGGATCGTGGTGCGTGACGTACGTCGGCGGCGACTTCGCCGCCTAGGCTAGTGGGCGGACTGGGGACGGCTGGCCTCGTCGAGGAGCCGAAACAAATCCCGGATCTTCGACTTCGTCTTGTTGAACAGTTGCACCCTCTTCATGAAGTCGCCTTTCTCGTCCCTGATCTGCCCGATCGCCTCTTCGAAGACCCACTTGATCGCGGCCACGATCTCCGACTCCGGCGCAAACTTCGAGTAGCCGTTGATGGCGCTCTTCAGCGAGGAGACGTTGGCGCCCTCGAGCGAGCCCGTGTTGAGTGCCGCGCTGAACTTCGCGCGGAGCGCGTGGTAGAGCGCGTGTTGACGGACCTGCGCCACGTGGTCCCTGGCGCCCTTCAGGAACGTGCCGTGCGCGTTGCGGAGGTGCGGCGGGAGCCCGTTCCGCTCCCTCTCCTCCTCCTTGAAGACCTTCTCGGCCACCTCGCAGGCGCGGAGCGCGTTGGAGGGCGAGCCGTTCGCCTTGCTGTCGACGTTGCGCAGCGCCTCGGCGACCCGCTGTTGCGACGATCGAAACGCTGCTTGTTCTTGCTCTGGAGTCGTCGCCATGGCACCACCTGACGACCCTTGTTTCGCAGATTGCATCGCAAGATGCAACGATATCCTTGTGTGTCAGCAGCGGGAGTGGCCTGTCGCCGTCCCGGCCTCGTCGCGATCGCGCCGGCCGGACTCGACCGCGTCCGGAGCGGTTGGCGACTGGCTGCGGAGGAGCCGGGAGTGAGGAGATCCGACCTCGAGGCCAAGGGCTTTCGGGACGTGCCGTGAGCCGGTGGGACGAGCGCGCGCCCGCGCTGCAGATCGTGGCCACCGCCATCCTCGCGGCCGTCGTCTATGGCGTGCTCCACGATCAGGTCACGGCCCGGGTGTGCGTCGAGTACTTCACGATCGGCCATCCGCCCGTGTTCGCCACCTCCGATCCGACGCTCCTCGGCCTGGGGTGGGGGATCATTGCCACCTGGTGGGTCGGCCTGATCCTGGGGGTCCCGCTGGCGATCGTCGCCCGCTGGGGGTCGTGGCCCAAGACTCCGCCCTCCGCCCTTTGGAAGCCCATCGGCCTCCTGCTCCTCTGCATGGCGGCCTGCGCTGCCGTCGCCGGGGTGCTGGGGTACCAAGCTGCTCGAACCGGGGCCGTCTTCCTGGTCGAGCCCCTCGCCACTCAGCTCCCGAGGTCGAAGCACGCCGCCTTCATAGCGGACCTGTGGGCGCACCTGGCGAGCTATGGCTCTGGGTTCGTGGGCGGCGTCGTGGTGATCGCCCTCGTGGGGCGTCGGCGGTACGAGGCGGCTCGCCTAACGCCGCGCGCTGGTCGAGACCCGTGATGTCTGGCGGGGCCGACGCTGGGGCTTGGGCGCATAGCTGAGCAGCGTCGAGCCTCCGACGAGCACCATGCCGCCGCTGAGCCAGCCGAGGGCGGAGACATCACCTCCGGTACTGAAGCTCGCCAGCAGCTCGCTGGTGCCGCGCTCGAACACGGCGACGCCGCGTTTCTTGTTGCACCCGAACAGCTCGACCTCCCAGGCGAGCCAGACCTGCCCGGGAGTGGCCGCGATGGGATGGGCCCTTCCCGAATGAAAGCCACCGATCAGCCGGCTGCCGTTGCGGCCCAGCAGCGGCAACCAGTCCTCCAGCCGATCGATCCTGACGCCATCCCCCTCGAGCTCCGCGCCGGTCTCGAGGTCGAGGGCGCCGATCCGGCCCCGCACGCTCCACGGCTGGCCCGGCCTCCCCTCCGGGTCGAACGCCTCCTCCACGTACAGCGGCAAGACCACCCGGTCCGGCTCGAACCAACAGCGCGGACCCCTGCGGCCGCTCCCAGGTCGACAGCGCCAGCGCACCCGCCCGTCGCGCAGCCCCACGCACCACAGCTCCCCGCCGACCGGCAGGAGGACCACGCCCTGCCCCGCGACGGGCCCTTCTCCGACGGAGGCGCAGCCGTCCAGCGTGACCGTCCACAGCCGCTCGCCGGTGGCCAGGTCCCAGCCCGATGCCTCTGGCCGGCCGCTGTTGGCGCTGACGACGCAGACCCCCACGCCCTCGCTCGCGGCTCCGAAGTGCGGGACGCGCGACGGATCGCCGTAGGGGTCGGGGTCCGCCCAACCCAGGAACGTCGGCCACGCTGCGGGCGCCTCGTCGCCCAGACACATCCGGATGGGCTCGAACGGGAGCTCGGCTCCCGGCTGCCCGTCGGGCGACAAGAGCGTGGCCGTGCGGTGCCGGCGGCCGAGCAGGAACGGCTCCCCGCCCAGCGTTCCCCCCAGCTTGGCCCGGTCGGGGACGGTCCGCCCCCACAGCAGCTCGCCGGTCTCCGCTGAGATCGCCTGCAGGTCGCTGCGGTCCGACCCGACGAGGAGGTGTCCCTCGCAGGGGACGATCGTGCACTCGCCGCTGGGCCGGGGGAGCTTGGCGGTCCACCGCTTGCGCACCGGGAGCGGGACGTCGTGCGCCAGGCGAGGGACCGTGCGGTTCGGGACATAGATCGGACGGTGGCACACGGCGTCGTCCGGCAGCGCGGCAGCGTCGTTCATGCTCGTGACTCTCGCACATTGGACGGAGCGGGTGCACTCCTGGCTGGCCGCGGGTCCATGTCGTAGGTTGGCGAGACCCCGAGGAGGCGTCGGTGGGCGACGAACGTCTGCGGCAACTCGCGCGGCGCGCGGGAGAGGACCCGGCCTCCCGGCGCTGGTGGTTGCGCGAGCTGATCCGCTGCGACGACCCGCGAGCACGCCGCGCCCAGGCGGTCGGCCCGGCGCTGGCAGTGCTCGCCGGCGCGCCC
>JAWLGW010000961.1:0-3249 GCA_041690735.1 Planctomycetota bacterium | reverse complement strand
AGACCCGGGACCCGAGCCATGCGGTCGCGGCCCGCGAGGTCGAGGAGCGGATGGTCGGCAGCAGCCGGCCGTTCGTGCGCATGGTCGAGCTCGCCAAGGCCGCCGCCGAGAGCGAGGCCACGATCCTGATCCGGGGCGAGAGCGGCACCGGCAAGGAGCTGGTGGCCGAGCTGGTCCACGCGGCGAGCCCCCGCGCCGGGGGGCCGTTCGTCAAGGTCAACTGCGCGGCGATCCCCGAGACGCTCCTGGAGGCGGAGCTGTTCGGCCACGAGGCAGGCGCCTTCACCGACGCCCGCGAGGCGCGCAAGGGGCGCTTCGAGCTGGCGAACGGCGGCACGATCTTCCTCGACGAGGTGGCCGAGATGACCCCCGCGCTGCAGGTCAAGCTGCTGCGCGTGCTGCAGGAGCGGGAGCTCGAGCGCCTGGGGGGCCAGGGGCAGGTGATCCCCCTCGACATTCGGCTGGTCGCCGCCACCAACCGCGACCTGGAGGTCATGATCCGCGAGGGGAGCTTCCGCGAGGACCTGTACTACCGGATCAACGTGATCACGATCCAGACGCCCCCGCTGCGCGAGCGGCGCGGCGACATCGAGCTGCTGGCCAACGCCTTCTGCGCGCGGTTCAACGACAAGAACCGCAAGGCGTTCCAGGGCCTGCACCCCGACACCCTCGAGCTGCTGGGGCGCTACACCTGGCCCGGCAACGTGCGTGAGCTCGAGAACGTGATCGAGCGCGCGGTGGTGCTCGGCCGCGGCGACTGGATCCTCCCCGAGCACCTCCCGGCGCACGTGGGGGCGGACAGCCCGCCGCCCGGCCGGGAGGCCTACGAGGCCGTCACGCAGATCCTCGACGCCGGGATCACCCTGGAGGAGTTCGGGCGGCGCATGATCGAGCGCACCCTGGAGCGCAGCGGCGGCAACGTCTCCCGGGCCGCCAAGAGCCTGGGCCTCACCCGGCGCACGCTGCAGTACCGCATGAGCCGCGACGGGATCGAGCGACCCGTGGGGTCGTAGAGAGCGCAGAGCGCGCGCAGCCAGGCTCCCGCCGGGCGCGGCGACGGTCGAGCCACCTCTCGCTGCGGTCGAGCCCGCCCCGGCCGCCGCCGGACTTGCCCCACGTCGCGCGATCTCACTTGGTTCGTGGGGACGGGCGCGTCCTGTGACAGACTGGCGGTGCGAACGGCCAGAGCTCGGGGGCTCGGCGCCGAGCGAGAGAGCGACGACGACGTGCCCTCCCCGACTGCTTCTCCACCGCCCCCCACTTCGTCAGCGCGCGCGCCTCGCGCTCCCCCGGGGAAGCTCCGCAGCGCCCTCGGCTACGCCGGGCTCCGCCTGACGGTCGGTGTGCTGTCGCTCCTGCCGCTCTCGCTCGCGCTGTGGCTCGGCCGCGTCGGCGGCTGGTTCGTCAGCGTGCTCCGGATTCGCCGCAAGGTCGTCCGCGAGAACCTCGCGCACGTCCTGGGCGAGGCGCGCTCCTCGGCCGAGCTCGACGCGATTGCCACCGAGGCGTACGCCATGTGCGGCATGATGTTCATGGAGTTGCTGCGGGCCTCGAGCTCGACCCCGCGCGACCTCGACCTCGTCACCTACGACCCCCTCGACCTGTTCGACGCCATCAAGGCGGACGGCGAGCCCGTCGTCATCGTGCAGGCCCACCTGGGCAACTTCGACCTGTCCGCCTACGCCTTCGCCATGAAGGGCTTCCCGCTCCACACGGTCATGAAGGGGCTTCGCAATCAGCGCGTACAGGACCTGCTGGTCTCGACCCGCGAGCGCCACGACATCACGGTGCACCTCAAGGGCAAGGACACCTACTCGGAGCTCCTGGACGTCCTGCGGTCGGGGGGCTGGGTCGGCGTGCTCCCCGACCAGCGCCCTCGCCGCGGTAAGGGGGTCGAGGTCGAGTTCCTCGGTCAGCCCGCCAGGATCCACGCGGGCCCGGCGGTCCTGGCCCTCGAGACCGGCGCCCGGATCGTGTTCGGCTGGGGCGAACGGCAGCCCGACCCGCGCCGCCACCACGTCCACGTCCACGCCTTCCCGCGGTACGTGCCCACCGGCGACCGCGGCGCCGACGTCCAGGCGATCATGCAGCAGATCGCCGACGCCATGAGCGACGCCATCCGCCAGGCGCCGAGCCAGTACTTCTGGTTCCACCGCCTGTGGGGCAAGGAGGTCGCGACCCAGGACGCCGACGCCGCGCGGCTGCGCGCTTAGGCGGGCGTCAGGAACAGCTCCAGCAGTCCTTGTCGGAGATGTCCTGACCGCGCTCGAGAACTAGCGCTCGTGGTCGACCACGACCACGAGCGCGAGCGCGAGCGCGAGTGACCAAGCCAGCCGCGGCGAGGACCGCCGAGAGTGCTGGAGTCGTTTCTGGCTGTTCGCTTGGCCGTCCTCGGAGGAGGGGCAGAGACCCCGGTGGCCCTCGCCGCCCCCTGCTGCCCGCCATCGCTATACTGACGCGCATGGCGCAGGTGCTGATCGTCGAGGACGAGGTCCACCAGGCGACCGCCCTCAAGGGGCTGCTCGAGCTCGACGAGTACGCGGTGGACATCTGCCAGACCGGGGCCGAGGCCCTCGCGCAGGTGCAGGCCGGCTACGAGCTGATCCTGTGCGACCTGCGCCTCCCCGACATGGACGGCATGGAGGTGTTCCACAAGGTCCGCGAGGCGCTGGGCGACGAGGCGCCCACCTTCGCGATCCTCACCGCCTACGGCACGGTGGAGGGCGCCCGCGAGGCGCTCAAGGGCGGGGTCTACGACTACGTCACCAAGCCGGTCGACCCGACCGAGCTGTCGGTGCTGGTCAAGAACGTGCTCGAGAAGCGCCGCCTGCGGCGCGAGAACCAGCGCCTGAGCCGGGCCGTGAGCGAGCAGGGGGTGCTGGAGCGGCTGGTGGGCCGCTCGCAGCCGTTCGGCGCCATGATCGACCTGGCCGAGGCGGCGGCCGAGAGCGAGGCCACCATCCTGATCCGCGGCGAGAGCGGCACGGGCAAGGAGCTGGTAGCCGAGCTGATCCACCGCACCAGCCCCCGCGCCCGCGGACCGTTCGTGAAGGTCAACTGCTCGGCGATCCCCGAGACGCTGCTGGAGGCGGAGCTGTTCGGCCACGAGCGGGGCGCCTTCACCGACGCGCACAGGGCCCGCAAGGGGCGGTTCGAGCTGGCGAACGGCGGCACGATCTTCCTGGACGAGATCGGGGACATGAGCCCCACCCTGCAGGTCAAGCTGCTGCAGGTGCTGCAGGAGCGGGT
>JAWLGW010000960.1:0-3250 GCA_041690735.1 Planctomycetota bacterium | reverse complement strand
CTGCTGGAGGCGACGCTCCTCCAGGGCAAGGTGCCCCGCACCACCAAGGAGCTGATCGCGCTGGCCGCCACCAGCGCCGCCGGCGTGCCTGCCCTGGCGGAGCTCCTGCAGCGCTCCCTCGCCGAGCGCAGCCTCGACCCGCTGGTCCTCGCTGACCTCGTGGAGCGCGGCGAGACCCCGCGCCTGCCCGAGCGGACCCAGGCGATCCTGCACCTCGGCCGCCGGGCGGCCCTCCAGCCGGCGCTCCTCAGCGACGCCGAGTTCGCGCAGGCCCGCCGCCACGGCCTCGAGGACGCCGAGCTGGCCGAGCTGATCGCCTTCGCCGGCGCGATTGCCCTGCTGATCGCGGTGTCGCGCGCCCTGGACGTGACGTAGGACGCGGACCTCAGCGCCCGGCCGGCCTCATGCTCCCTGGCCCGAGCGTGTCGCTGACGACGCCAGCCGGCGCGGACGCCGGATCGAGCTCGCCGTAGAAGCTGCGCACCGCCTCCACCAGGAAGACCGGCGCCACCACCGCCAGCGCGAGCAGGGCCCCGCGGGCGAGGTACGGGAGCAGCGGTGAGGGGGCGCCGGCGACGAGCTCGTCGGCCGGGCCGCTCGGCTGCGACCGGCGCGCGCACCCGAGGGTGGGGCAGCCGCCCCAAGGAGCAGCTCATGAACACCACCACCTTCCGCGAGATCACCGAGGAGGCCGAGCGCCGCGGGCGCGTCGAGGGCCTCCTCGAGGGACGGGTCGAACACGCGCGGGAGACCCTCCTCCGCCAACTGCGCGTCAAGTTCCCGGCCGCGCTGAGCGCCGAAGTCGAGCAGCGGGTGGCCACCGCCGAGCTGGCCCAACTCGATCAGTGGCTGGAGCGGGTGATCGCCGCGGACGCCCTGGACCAGGTCTTCGCCTAGCGACGAGGGAGCCGCCTCGCGCTCCCTTGGCGCGGCGCCCCCGCGGCCGCGCTGCGACCCCTTCACCGCGCCACCCGGAAGCCGATCCGCGAGTCCGGCTCGTCGATCGGGTCGCTCCACCGGCCGTAGCCCTTGCCGATCGAGGGCTTCTGATCGAAGGCGCCCCCGCGGACCGTCTTCTCGACCCCCTCGGCGGGCCCGGTGTAGTCCCAGTGCTCGCCGCTGTCAGGGAGGTCGCCCCACCAGTCGGCCACCCACTCGAACAGGTTGCCCGACATGTCGAGGTTGCCGAAGGCCGAGGCGCCCAGGGGGAAGCTGCCGACGGGGCTGGTCTTCTTGTAGCCGTCCCGCCAGGCGTCGGTCTCCTTGTAGTTGCCGTGCTGCGGCGTGGGCGGCACGTCGCCCCAGGGGTACTCGCGGCCCAGGGCGGTGCGCGCGGCGTACTCCCACTCCGCCTCGGTGGGCAGGCGCAGCCCGGCCCAGGCGCAGTAGGCCTGCGCCTCGAACCAGCTCACCCCGTGGACCGGGTGGTCGTCCCCCGCCGGGTAGCGCGGCTCGGGCGGTGCGCGCCCCACCGCCGCGCAGTAGGCGCGGAACTGCGCCCACGTCACCTCGTACTTGCCCAGGAAGTAGGGGCGCGAGAACCACAAGAAGGCGCCCGTGCGGATCTGGAAGGGGTTGAACCCCTTGGGGTCGGGCACCCACACCCACCGCAGGACCGACCCGTCCTCGAGGTTGACGTAGTCCCCCGCGGCCTCGCCGAAGGCGATCCCCGCGGGGAGCGGCAGGGGCGGCTTCTCCTTCTCCTCGAGCTGGGGGTACCACTCAGGCACGCGCCACACCACCCGCTCGATCGCGGGGCTGCTGCGCCCGGCGTCGTCGACCGCGCCCACCCGCACCAGGTTACGCCCCAGGCGCAGGGGGAGGCGCACCCGGAACCGCCGCCCCGCCGCCAGGCGCCCCCGCAGGGTGGGCGTCGGGGTCACGGGCGGACCGGCCTCGCCGCGCACCTGCACCTCGACCGCGCCGGCGGCGCTGCGCACCTCGCCGCCCACCCACAGGTCCTCGGCGGTGGTGACCGCGTCGGGCAGCGGCGCCTCGACGCGCAGGGTGGGCGGGGCGACCGCCGCCTGGGCGCCGCCCGCGGCGGCGGGGCCGGGTCCGGCGGCGGGGCGCTCGATCCCCCTCGCCGACACCACGAGCAGCGCCAGGGCCAGCACGGAGGCCAGGGCCACCCCGGCCGCCAGGAGCGGCTGACCCGCGAACGGCAGCCGCCGGCGCGGGCGCGCCCTCACCGGCTCGCCGGCCAGCAGGCGGTCGAGGTCCCGCGCCAGCTCCTCGCCGTCGGGGTAGCGGGCGTCCGGATCGCGTTCGAGCGCCTTGAGGCACACCGCCTCGGCGTCGGCGGACACGGTGGCGTCGACCTGGCGCGGCGGCCGGAGCTGGGACTCGGTCAACTTGGCGAACAGCTCCACCAGCGAGGCCGCCTGGATCGGCCGCTGACCGGTGAGCGCCCGGTACAGGAGCACCCCCACCGCCCACACGTCGGCGGGCGCGCCGATCACGCCAGGGTCGGCGGTGAGCTGCTCGGGGGCCATGGCGAGCGGCGTCCCCACCAGGTCGCCGGTGCGGGTCAGCCGCTCGAGGTCGCAGGCGGCCGCCAGCCCGAAGTCGGCCAGGCGCACCCGCCCGTCCCCGTCGATCAACAGGTTCTCGCCCTTGACGTCGCGGTGGACGATCCCGTGCGCGTGGGCGTGGCCCAGGGCCCGGGCCGCGTCCCGCAGCAGCCCGATCAGGCGCAGGCGCGGCAGCGGCTCCTCCTCCAGCAGGTCCTCGAAGGTCCGCGCCCCCTCCACCAACTCGTAGGCGATGTAGGGGAAGCCCTCCGCCTCGCCCGCGGCGTGCACGGTGAGGATCCCCGGGTGGCCCAGGCGCGCCGTCAGCTCGCCCTCGCGCCGCAGCCGCGCCAGGCGGTTGCGGGTGGAGGCGTCCAGGATCAGCTTGAGCGCCACCTCCCGGCCGCTGCTCAGCTCCCGCGCCCGCAGCACCACGCCCATGCCGCCCCGCCCCAGCTCCTCGATCAGCTGGTAGCCGCCGAGCTTGCGCCCCGGCTTCAGGGAGGCCGTCGCCGGCTCCCGGTGGGGCGCCGGCTCGTCGCCGGGCGACAGCAGCAGGTCGTCGGCCCGGGGCCGCTCGCGCGTCTCGGCGCGCGCCTGATCCTCGGGGATCGTGCGCTCGATCGTCTCGGCGAGGGAGCTGTCGGTGAGGGGATCGGGCCGCCGCCGGGGCGGCGGCGGCGGAGCCGCCGCCGACGTCGACAGATCGAGGTCGTCGCGCCGGCCCGGGGGCGGAT
>JAWLGW010000959.1:0-3251 GCA_041690735.1 Planctomycetota bacterium | reverse complement strand
GACCTGGGCGGCTTCCTGACCCACGGGCGCGCCGACCTGTTCTCGGGGTTCCTGGTGTTCCTGATCGCCCTGCCCCTGTGCCTGGGGATCTCCCTGGCCTCGGGCTACCCCGCGATCGCGGGCGTGTTCACGGCGATCGTGGGCGCGGTCGTGACGACCTTCATCAGCAACTCCGAGCTCACGATCAAGGGGCCCGCCGCGGGGTTGATCGTGATCGCCCTCGGCTGCATCACCGAGCTCGGCGAGCTGTACGGGCCCGAGCGGGCCTACGCCCTCGCCCTGGGGGTGGGGGTCGCCGCCGGAGTGATCCAGGTCCTGTTCGGGCTGCTCCGTACGGGGATCCTCGGGGACTTCTTCCCCACCTCGGCCGTGCACGGGATGCTGGCGGCCATCGGCGTGATCATCGTAGCGAAGCAGCTGCCGATCGCGTTAGGGGTAGCGGCGAAGGGCGAGCCCCTGGAGCTCCTCGCCCATCTCCCGGGCCACTTCGCCAACATGAACCCGGAGATCGCCCTGATCGGCGGGGTCAGCCTGGCGATCCTGTTCGGCCTCCCCCTCCTCAAGGACCGCCTCCCCTGGACCCGGAGGATCCCCGCCCCGATGGTCGTCGTCGCGGTGGCGATCCCCCTGGGGATGGCCTTCGACCTGACCCACGACCACACCTACACCCTGCTCTCCCGCGAGTTCGAGGTCGGCGAGCAGCACCTGGTCACGGTCCCCGGCAACATCTTCGGGGCCATCACCCACCCTGACTTCGGCGCCCTCGGCGCCGCCGTGGGCTGGAAGTGGGTGCTGATGTACGCGCTGATCGGCAGCCTGGAGTCGCTCTTGAGCGCCAAGGCGGTCGACATGCTCGACCCCTGGAAGCGCAAGACCAGCCTCGACCGCGACATGCTGGCCGTCGGCGTGGGCAACACCCTCTCGGCCTCGATCGGCGGCCTGCCCATGATCTCGGAGATCGTCCGCAGCAAGGCCAACATCGACAACGGGGCCCGCACTCGGTTCGCGGACATGTGGCACGGGCTGTTCCTGCTCCTGTTCGTGGCCCTCCTCCCGGGGCTGATCCATCGCATCCCGCTGGCCGCCCTCAGCGCCATGCTGGTCTACACCGGCTTCCGGCTCGCCTCTCCCAGCGAGTTCCGCCACGTGCTCGAGATCGGCCGCGAGCAGCTGATCATCTTCGTCGGCACCCTGGCCGCCGTCCTCGCCACCGACCTGCTGATCGGCGTCGGGATTGGGATCGGCATCAAGGCGCTGACCCACGCCTGGAACGGCGTGCCGATCCGGGCCATGCTCCGCCCCGAGTTCGACGTCGAGGAGCAGGAGCAGGCGGTGGTAGTTCGACCCCGTCAGCCCGCGGTGTTCTCCAACTGGATCGCCCTGCGCCGCCGGATCGAGGCCGCCCGGGAGACCGGGAAGGGGGTCGTGGTGGACCTCACCGCGGCCACCCTGATCGACCACACCACCATGGACCGCCTCCAGGAGCTGCAGCAGGAGCTCGAACAGGCCGGGGTGAGCTTCGAGGTCGCCGGGCTCGACGAGCACCAGACCTTCTCCGGACACCCGCTGGCCGCGCGCAAGCAGGGCCTGGCGCGGATCCGCCGCCTGATGGTGGTCGCGCCCACGCAGCTGGAGGGGCGCCTGCGCGAGGCGCTGGTGGCCTTCGGCGCCACCGGCTACACGGCGATCTCCGCGCGCGGAGCCGGCCGCTCCGCGGTCGAGGGCCTGGCGGAGCCCGTGGAGGTGGTGCGGCTCGAGGTGCTGGTGCCCAGCCCTGTGGCGCGCGAGGCGCTGGCCTACCTGCGGCGGGAGGTCATGCCCGACCACCCGGTCACCGCCTGCGTGGAGACGGTGGAGGTCGCGCGCCTGGCCGACTTCGCGCCTCGCGTTCCCACCTCGCCTCCCCTGGAGCCGGCCGAGCTCACCGCCTCGACGGCGGCAGTATCCGCCGACGAGCGAACCCTGCGCGGCCCTCGGTCGACCGCGGAGCGTGCCGAGAGGCGAGAATGAGTGGAGATGACGAACATCTCGAGCAGCGGCAGGTTCCGGCAGGTGTGGCGTCCCGCCCCATGATGGGGCGATCGGGGAGCGGCACCACGGAGGGGACGCCGTGAGGCTGGTCCTCAAGCTGACCGCCCTGTTCTTGCTGGTGGCCTGTCTGGTGCTCGTGAGCTACGGGCTCCTGACCGTGCGCCGGGAGTCGTCCATGTTCCAGGTCGCGCTCGCCCAGGACGCCCGCCTGATCGGCCGCACCCTCCGCACCGCCGTGATCAAGGTGTGGCGGGCCGAAGGGCGAGAGGCGGCGCTGCAGCTGATCGCCGACGCCGGTCAGCAGGACGAGAAGCTCGACTTCCGCTGGGCCTGGCTGTCCGAGCTGCGGACCGGCGAGGCGCTCCCCTTCACCCTCACCCACGAGGCCTGTGACCGCCTGGAGGCGGGCGAAGAGCTGGTGCACATCGCCGAGGGCAGCCCGGGCCGGCTTCACGTCTACCTGCCCGTCCTGCCGCCGGGGCAACCGCCCGGCGTGCTCGAGGTGCGCGAGTCACTGGAGCGCGAGGAGCGGTACGTGCGCCAGACGGTGGCGCGGATCACCACCGCGACCAGCTTGCTGATCCTCCTCTCGGGCGGCCTGGCCTTCTTGATCGGCCTGCGGGTGGTGGGTCACCCCGTGCAGCAGCTGATCCAGAAGACGCGACGGATCGGACGGGGCGACCTGACCCAGCCCGTCACCCTTACGCAGCGCGACGAGATCGGCCAGCTGGGTGGCGCGATCAACGACATGTGCGATCAGCTGGCAGGCGAGATCCGCCGCCGCCAGTCGGCGCAGGAGCAGCTGCGGCACGCCGAGCGCCTGGCCACGGTCGGCCGCCTCGCCTCGGGGCTGGCGCACGAGCTGGGCACGCCGCTGAACGTCGTGCTGGGGCGGGCGCTCATGATCGTCGAGGACGAGGCCTGCTCGCCCAACTCGGTGGCGGCCGCCCGGATCGTGGTCGAGCAGACCGAGCGCATGTCCACGATCATCGGCCAGCTCATGGGCTTCGCCCGCCGCGATCAGCCGCGCCAGGAGCGAACGGACCTCGGCGCGCTGGTGCGGGAGGCGCTGCAGCTCCTGGCGCCCATGGCGCGCCAGGGCGCGGTGGCGGTGCGGGAGCTCCTGCCGGAGGAGCCCGTGTGGGCGCGAGTCGATCCCGAGCAGATCCGCCAGGCGCTCACGAACCTGGTGATCAACGCTCTCCAGGCCATGCCTCGCG
>JAWLGW010000958.1:0-3251 GCA_041690735.1 Planctomycetota bacterium | reverse complement strand
GCCCCCTCGCCGCGCGTACCGAGCCTCCGCTTCGCTGATCCAGGAGCGATCCCGTGACCTCGACCGGCAACCGACCGCAGGCGACCTACTGCTCGCTGCTCGCCGCCATGGCCGCGGCGGGCGCCCTGGCCCTGGGTCTGGGCACCTACGCCGAGCGCACCGGGACGGTGCGGGCGTGGACCGAGCCGGTCCACCTGACGATCCTGCACACCAACGACATGCACGGTCAGGCCCTCGAGACGCGCGACGGCTCGGGCGGGCTGGTGGCGCTGGGCCGCGCGATCCGACAGGAGCGAGACGCGGCCCGCCGAGGCGGACGCGAGGTGCTGCTCCTCGACGCCGGTGACTTCTTCCAGGGCACCGTCGAGGGCAACCTGACCGACGGTCGGATCATGGTCGCGTGGATGAACCACCTGGGCTACGACGCCCTGGCCGTCGGCAACCACGAGTTCGACTTCGGCCTGCAGGTCCCGCAGGCGCTGGCCCGGGAGGCCGAGTTCCCCTTCCTGGGCGCCAACATCGTCGACGCCCAGACCCGTCGCCGGCCCGCCTGGCTCGGCTCCGGCCGAGGCGCGGAGGTGGCGGCGGTGCTGCGCCGGACCTATCGGGCCGGCGGCCGCGTGGTCCGGGTGGGGGTGATCGGCGTCACCACCAGCGAGATGAAGGACGTCACCGTCGCGGGCGCGACCGACGGCCTCGCCTTCCTCGACGAAGCCGACACGGTGGAGCGGGTGCTCGCCGCGGAGGCGGCCGACCTCGACGTGGTGGTCCTCCTCACCCACTGCGGGCTCGAGACCGATCGCGAGCTGGCCCGCCGCTTCTCGGGCCGGGTGGACGTGATCATCGGCGGTCACAGCCACTCGCGCCTGCCGCGCGGCGAGGTGGTGGACGGCGTCCTCGTCGCGCAGGCGCACGACAAGACGAAGGTCCTCGGCCGGGTCGACCTGACGATCCGGCCCCCCGATCCCCAGGGCCCACGCGACGCCCGCCCGCGCGTGGCGGCGACCGCCACCCTGATCCCGGCGGGGGACGACCTCGAGGCGCTCCTCGACCCGTACCTGGCGCAGGTGGCCGAGCAGCGCGAGCGGCCGGTGGGGACCCTCACCGGGCCGCTGCGCAAGGTCTCGGGGTACGCCAGCTCGGCGCTGGGGAACCTGCAGACCGACCTCATGCGCGAGCTCACCCGCGCCGACGTGGCGCTGCACAACAAGACCGGGATCCGCGCCAACCTGGAGGCCGGCGAGGTCAGGTGGGGAGACGTGTTCGCGGTCTCCCCCTTCGGCAACACCGTGGAGAAGCTGGTCCTCGAGGGGCGTGACCTGCGCGACCTGGTGGAGGGCATGCTCGCGGGCACGCACAAGCTCCTCGAGGTCTCGGGCGCGGTCGTGATCTGCGACCCCCAGGCCCCCGAGGGGCAGCGGCTGATCGACCTGCTGGTGGACGGGGCCCCGGTCGACCCGGACGAGACCTACCTGGTGGCGACCAACAACTTCCTGGCGGGTGGGGGCGACGGCCACGAGGCCTTCACCCGCGCGCTGGAGCGGACCGACACGGGCTTCCTCATGCGCGACCTGCTGGTCGAGTTCCTGCAGCAGCGCTCGCCCTACACGCCCGCGGCCCAGCCCGAGGCCCGGATCGTGGTGCAGGCTCGCTGAGCAGAGCGCCGCCCGGCCTGCTCGTTCCCTTTGCACGGCCAGCCTCGGGCGCTACGCACCTGGGACGTCACGGGGTACGCCTCACTCCGTCCCAGGCGCGCGCGTTGGGCGGCCCCAACAGGCGGCACGCCCCCCGCCTGGCCCTTCGTCGCCAACCTCTGACGCCGCCAGAGGTTGAGAGCAGCCTTCCCGTTCGGCCGCCCCCTTGCACAAGGCGAGGCACCGCAACGAAGAGAGGAAGGTTGCATGAAGAACACTGCCCTGAGCGCCGCCGCGCTCGTCGTCCTGTTCGCCGCCCCCGCCCTGGCCCAGCCCCAGGCGCCCTCGGATCCTCACGACAGCAGGCCGGTCCCCGACCCGATCGTGGTCCGGGGGCAGGTCGATCAGCAGGGCCTCGCCCTGCGGGCGATCGACCCCCTGGTCCCCACCCCCCTGCGCCCCGTCCACCACCTGGTGACCCAGAGCCTGCGCGCCACCTTGCGGGCGCTGGAGGGCTTCCCGGTCACGCTGAAGGTCCGCCCCGCCCCGCAGCAGACCGAGGCCTTCGAGGTGCTCGACATCCTCGATCCGCCCCTGGCCACGATCCGCGGCACGCTGGTCCGCCTGGGCCGCCGCCTGGCCCTGCTGACCTCCGGCGGGAACACGATCTACGTCGCGCCCGGCAGCGCCCGCGCCCTGGCGCGCGCGGTGGGGAAGGCGGTGGAGGTCACCGGCCGGATCGCCGCCGAGGCGGGCCTGCACATCATGGCGGTCGTGAAGCACACCGTGCAGGCGATCGAGGACCTGCCCGAGCCGCAGCTCGAGGAGCCCGACTGGAGCCAGGCGCCGATCAGCGAGAGCGAGGGTGGCCTCGGCGACCAGACCCTGGAGCCCGACTGGGACCGTCAGACGACCCCCGCCCACCCCGAGATCATGGAACCCGACTGGGATCGCCAGACCTCGCCCGCCAACCCCGAGATCATCGAGCCCGACTGGGAGCGTGACGCCGGCCTCCCCCTCCCGCAGCTGAAGGATCCCTTCACTCGGCAGCAGGCCCAGGCGGAGCAGGTCGGCGCCGCCGCCGCCCAGGTGGCGGGCCAGAGCGTGGCCCTGGTCGGCGAGAACGGTGCAGGCAAGACCACCTTCATCAAGCTGCTCACCCGGCTCTACGAGCCCACGGAGGGGCGGATCCTCCTCGACGGCAGGAACGTGCGCGACTGGAACCTGGACGAGCTGCGGGCGCGCATCGGCGTCGTCTTCCAGGATTTCAACCGCTACCAGCTCTCGCTGCGCGAGAACGTGGGCGTGGGCAGCGTGCCCCACCTCGCCGACGACGAGCGGCTGCGCCGCGCCATCGAGCGCGGCGGCGCCGAGGAGGTGGTGGCGGCGATGAAGGGAGGGCTCGACACGCAGCTGGGCCGCTGGTTCCACCAGGGCGTCGAGCTCTCCGGCGGCCAATGGCAGAAGGTGGCGCTCGCGCGGGCCTTCATGCGCGAGGAGGCCGACATCCTGGTGCTGGACGAGCCCACCGCCGCCCTCGACGCGGAGGCGGAGGCCGCCGTCTTCCGCCGCTTTCGCGAGCTGGCCGAAGGGCGGACCACCATCCTCATCTCCCAC
>JAWLGW010000957.1:0-3260 GCA_041690735.1 Planctomycetota bacterium | reverse complement strand
GCTCCGGCCGCGGTGGCGCAGGTGGTGCGGATCAAGCAGCGGGTGAAGGACCGGGGCGTGCTGCGGGTGATCGAGCGGACCCTCACCCGCGCCGCCGAGGCGGCGGGCGTGACGCCCGAGGAGCTGGAGGAGCTGGCGGTGCCCACCTGCGGCCTGACCGAGGTGGGGCACGGCGAGACGCCGCTGGGCGACGAGACGGCCGTGGTGAGCGTGAGCGGCGGCAAGGCTGCGTTGACCTGGCGGTCGCCCGCAGGCAAGGAGAAGAAGACGGTCCCGGCGGCGGTGAAGCGGGAGCACCCCGAGGCCCTCAAGGAGCTCAAGCGGCAGGTCAAGGAGCTCTCCTCTCTGCTGGGCGCGAACCGGCTGCGCCTCGACCGACTCGTCGGCAGCCCCCGCACCTGGGCTCCCGAGCCCTGGCGCGAGCGGTACCTCGACCACCCGCTGGTGGGGACGCTGGCGCGCCGGCTGATCTGGGAGCTGGAGGAGGAGGAGGGGTGGCGGGCGGTCCTGTGGACCGACGGCGCCTTGCGCGACCTGACGGGGGCCGCGGTCGACCTGGCCGCCGCCCGCGCGGTCCGCCCCTGGCACCCGATCCGCGCCGCCCAGGGCGAGGCCGCCGCCTGGCGAGAGCGGCTGGAGGCGGCGGGGGTGGTGCAGCCCTTCAAGCAGGCCCACCGCGAGGTGTACCGCCCCAGCGAGGCGGAGCGCGAGGGGCGGCTGGCCGACACCTCCCGCTTCGCCGGGTGGATCCTGCGCCAGCACCAGCTGCACGCCCTGGCCCGGGACCGCGGCTGGCGCATGCGGCTGTTCGGACAGTTCGACGGGGGCGACGAGCCGGTGCTCGACCTGCCCGAGTGGGACACCCGAGCTCGCCTGGAGCTGGCCCTGAGCGAGCAGGCCTTCCACCCCCACTTCGAGGAGCTCTCCGAGGCGGGGATCTTCCTCACCGTGACCACGGGCGCGGTGCGGTTCGAGCGCGCCCTGGCGGACGTGCCCCCGGTCGCCTACAGCGAGGTGTTGCGGGACGTGGACCTGTTCGTGAGCGTGGCCGGCGTGGGGCATGACCCGGCCTACGCGCGCCGCGCCCGCGAGGTGCCGGCGCTCCACGCCGCCACCTTCGGCGAGCTGACCGAGGTCGGTCGCACCCGCCGCGCGGTGGTGGAGCGGGTGGTCCCGCGGCTGGCGTTCGCCGCCCGCTGCCGAGTCAGCGAGCGCTTCCTGGTGGTCGACGGCGAGCTGCGGACCTACAAGATCCACCTGGGCAGCGGGCAGGTCCTCATGGAGCCGGGCGACCTGTTCTTGCCCCTCGAGCCCGCCAAGCCCAAGACCGACCGCGACGCGCTGGCGCTGCCGTTCGAGGGCGACCGCACCCTGTCGCTGGTGCTGGCCAAGGCGAGGCTCCTGGCGGAGGACGCCGCGATCCGGGATCCCGAGCTGCTGAGCCTGATCGTGGGGTGACGGCGAGGGGCCGAGCAGCTCAGCGGGTTGCGCGAGACGAATCTCCCGCGTGGAGCGATTGGGGATAACCTGTGCTCCGACGCATCTTCGCTCGACCGAGCGGTCACTTGGCTGGCTGCCTGCGAAGGAGTCCTATGGCGCTGCGCGACGCTGTCATGCTCGGCTTCCTGGCGGCCGCCGTCGCCACCTACCGCAGAGCGCGCCCGCCGCGCGCGATCCGCGCGCTGTTCGGGCTCTCGCTGTACGCTGCCTTGAGCCTTCTCATCGCCTACTACGTGATCGACTCGCTCACCGGGGAGGGAATCAGCGAAGCTGCGCTGTTCCACTATCGCTACGGCTTCGCTGGTGCCGCGATCGAGTCGCAGCTGCGATCGCTCCTGCTGGCGGTCGCAGCGCTAGTGATCGCGACCGTCGTCACCGCATGGTCAGTCTCGGGGTCATCTGCCCTCGAGGTCGAGATCGACCGCCGAAGGAACGTCCGCTCCCTCTGCTGCGCGTTCGGATTGCTCGCGGCGGGGAGCGCGATGTCCTCCGCCGCGTCGGACCTCTACGCGCTGCGGACCCAGCTGCAGCCTCGCAGCAGGATTCCAGACCCGCGGGCGTGGGACGAGTTCCTTCGCTACTACGAGCAGCCGACGCTAGGGCGGAGCGAGGGTCACCTCTCACAGCGCAAGAACTTCGTCGTCATCTACGCCGAGAGCTTAGAGCGGACGTACTTCGATCAAGAGGCGTTCCCTGGGCTGGTTCCCCACTTGAGCGAGCTGCAGCGGATCAGCACCCACTTCAGCGACATCCGACAGCTGCCGGCGACCGGCTGGACGGTGGCCGGTCTAACGGCTGGCCTGTGCGGGGTCCCGCTGTTCACCCCGAGCCACGGGAACTCGATGTCGGGTATGGACGAGTTCATGTCGGCGGCGACCTCGTACACCGATCTGCTGGCCGCCGAGGGCTACTACTTGGCATACATGGGCGGCGCGCGGAGCGAGTTCGCGGGCAAGGACAAGCTGCTGTGGACCCACGGTTTCTCGGAGGTGCAGGGCCTCGAGCAGCTCACGGAGTTGCTCCCCGCGGGTGCTCCTCGTTCGGAGTGGGGGATCTACGACCACGACCTCCTGGACATGGTCTACGACCGGTTCATCGAGCTGTCGGAGAGCTCACAGCCGTTTGGGCTGTACACGCTCACGCTGGACACCCATCACCCCGGTGGACACGTGCCGCCCGAAGTGCGAGAGCGCTACCGATACGGCGACGGCGCCAACCCGATCCTGAACGCCGTCTCTCGCGCAGACGAGCTGATCGCCGCGCTCATCGACAGGATCCTGGCCTCTCCCTACGCAGAGCGAACCATCGTCGTCCTCCTGTCGGACCACCTCGCCATGCCGAACAGCGCGACCGCTCTCCTCGAGCCGCTCGAACGACGCAACCTGCTAATGATCATCGACCCGACGGACCTGCGAGAGGTCGAGCACTCCACCACCGGCTCGTCGCTTGACGTCGGCGCGACGCTCCTGCCGTTCCTTGGCTACCGGGCCTCGATCGGCCTCGGGAGGGATCTCGTCGGGGCCGACGAGGCGACCCGGTCAGTGATCCTCGAGATCCATGAGCGACTGGAGTCTTGGCGCGAGCCGATCACGGACCTATGGGACTTCCCCCGCCTCCAGGAGGAGCTCCGGCTCGAACCGGTCGACGAGCGGATGTGGATCGACGACCGCAGCTTCCGCATTCCTGCCTTGGTCGAGCTCGATCCTGCGCTCGGCGCCACGGTCAAGTTCGGCTTCGACCGGTCGGCCAAGGCAGGCCAC
>JAWLGW010000956.1:0-3262 GCA_041690735.1 Planctomycetota bacterium | reverse complement strand
AAGGGGAGAGCTCCCTCCCGTTCCGCCAGCTGGCCAGCCGCCTGTACGCCTTCCACTACTCGATGTACGAGGACGCCTGGGGGGCGCAGGTCCCGGCCCGCGAGCTGGCCGAGGTCGAGCGCCTGGCGAAGGCGAGCTGGGGGCGGGTGTACCCGCAGGTGGTGTGGGGCTGAGCCGCGGGCTCAGAGCCCGACAGCCGTCCAGTAGGCGTCGAGGGGAGCGGCCGTTGCAGCGACAGCGCCAAGGAGCGGCCGTCGCAGCGACAGCCTCCCGCGCCTCCGCCCCCTCCCCGGCTCTACCCGATGCCGTACTTCTTCATCTTGTTGAACAAGGTCGACGTCGGCACCTTGAGGATCTGCGCCGCCTTGGTGCGGTGCCAGTTCGTCTGCTCGAGGGTGTAGGTGATGATCTCCCGCATGAACTCGAACTCGACGTCCTTGAGGGAGCGCCCGTAGTAGCGGGCCATGCCGTCGCCGCCCTTGCCGGTGGCGGTGGGGGCGCCCTCGCGGATCTTGGGGGAGAGGACGTCGGGGGTCACCACGTCGTCGGACATGGCGACCAGGCGGTTGATCTCGTTCTCCAGCTCGCGGACGTTGCCCGGCCAGTCGTAGTTGATCAGGTAGCGCAGCGTCTCGCGGTCGAGCTCGCGGGTGGCGCCGGCCTCGCTGTGCTTCTCGATGAAGTGCTCGGCCAGCAGCACGATGTCATCGCGTCGCTCGCGCAGGGGCGGCAGGTTGACCGTGATCACGTTGAGCCGGTAGTAGAGGTCCTCGCGGAACTTGCCCTCCTGCACCAGCTTCTTGAGGTCCTTGTTGGAGGCCGACACGATCCGCACGTCCACGTTGAACACGCGCTTGCCGCCGACGGGGCGCACCTCGCCCTCCTGCAGCACGCGGAGCAGCTTCTTCTGCATCCGCTCGGACATGTCGCCGATCTCGTCCAGGAACAGGGTGCCCCCGTTGGCGAGCTCGAACAGGCCCTTGCTGTCGCGGTCGGCGCCGGTGAAGGCGCCCTTCACGTGGCCGAACAGCTCCGCCTCGAGGAGGGTGTCCGACAGGGCGGCGCAGTTCTCGGCCACGAACGGCTTGTTCTTGCGGGGGCCGTTGAAGTGGATCGCCCGGGCGATCAGCTCCTTGCCGGTGCCCGACTCGCCGTGGATGACCACCGAGTGGGTGGTCTCCACGATCCGGTCCAGCAGCTTGAACACCCGCTGCATGGGCTCGGAGCGGCCGATGATGCTCTCGTACTTGTACTTGGTCTGGAGCTGGGCGGCCTGCGACTTGAGGCGGGCCTCGGCCAGGGCCAGCCGGTCCTCGGTCTCGCGCAGGCGCTTCGAGTTGTTGATCGGGATCGCGACCTTGTCGGCGATCGCCACCAGGAAGTTGAGGTCCTCCTGGGTGAAGTTGCGGGCCACCTGGTTGTGGTCCACGTAGATCACGCCCAGGATGTCGTCGCCCATCTTGATCGGCGCGCAGATGATCGAGCGCAGCGCCAGGTCCATGACCGACTTGAAGTCGCGGAACCGGTCGTCCTCGATCGCCTCCGAGACGTGGACCGCCCGGCCGGTCTTGGCCACGTCGGTGGCGATGGTGTTCGAGATCTTCAGCTCGGGGGTGTTGATCACCTTGTCGTCGATGTTGCGCCCGTGGCGGAAGGAGAACTCGCCGGCCGGCCCCTTGAGCAGGATGAACCCGCGCTCGCCGCGGGTCGCCTCGACCACCATGCCCGTGACGAGCTCGATCACCCGGTCGATGTCGAGCTCCTGGTTCACCAGGCGCTGGACCATGGACAGGATCGTGCGGCCCTCTCGCGACAGCATGAGCTGGTCGAGCTCGCGCAGCTCGGGGGAGGCCTCGGGGGCGGTCTCCTCGGCGCCGCCGAAGGCGAACACCTGCCCCGCGCCCCGGCTGCGGGCGTTGTACAGCGCCTCGTCGACCCGGCAGATCAGGGCGTCCTTGTCCTTGGCGTCGCGGGGGTAGAGCGCCACGCCCACCGTCAGGGTGAGCTCGATCTTCTCGTCGTCGTGGGCGAAGCGGTGCTCCTCCACCGCCTCGGTGATCCGCTCGGCCGTGAGCAGCGCGCCCCGCTGATCGGTGTCGGGGAGCAGCACCTCGAACTCGTCGCCGAAGTAGCGGGCCACGATGTCGACGTCGCGCACGTTGCGGAGCAGGAGCTCGGCGACGTCCTTGATCACGCCCTTGGCGGCCTTGGGGCCGTACAGCTCTCGCACCAGCTTGAACCGGTCGATGTTGACCTTGAGCAGGGCCAGGGGCCGGGAGTGGCGGGCGCCGCGCTTGACCTCGGTCTCGAGCTGAGCGGTGAAGAAGGTGTGGTTGTAGAGGTTGGTGAGGGGGTCGCGCAGGGTCTCCAGGGCGTCCTCGGGCTCGGCCTGGCCGTCGCTCCCGTTGCCGGTCGCGGCGCCGGCGCTCACCGCCGGGCGGGCGGCGACGGCGCCTGGGACCGTCGGGGGGGCGGCCGCGGCGGCCGCAGCCGCCGGCGCCCCGGCGCCGGTCAGCGCCCGGGGAGCGGCGCGGGTCGGCGCGGCGGGCGCGGCCGCGGCGCGGGCCCGCGCCACCAGCTCGGCGACCTCCTCCGCCGCCTGCACGACCTCGCGCACCAGCGGCTTGCGCTCGTAGTCGGCCCGCAGGTCCTCGGCGAGGGAGGCCCAGATCCCCCGCACGTGCGAGGCGGCCTCCCGCAGGTCCTGCGCCGCCTCGACCAGGCGACCGGCCTCGCGCGTGGCGCGCCCCCGCGCGAGCAGCGCCGCCGCCCGCGCCTCACCGTCCTGGATCGCGTCTGCTTCCTTCACCGCACGCTCCGCGGAGGCCAGCGCCTCCTCGTGTCTTCCTTGCGCCCGCCGGGCCTGCGCCACGATCCGGTGGGCCTCCGCCGCCAGCAGGGCGTCACCGGTCAGGCGGCAGGCCTCCCCCGCCGCCTCGGCTCGCTCCCGGGCCGCGCCGGGGTCGCCCTGGAGCAACGCGAGCCTGGCCCGGGCGGCGTCGAGCGCCGCCCGCAGCCCGCGCCGCGAGCCCTGCTCGATCCCGCGCTCCACCTCGTCGAGCAGCGACGCGGCCTCGCTCTCCGCCGGGTCGTCGCCTCGCTCCGCCGTCGCCCGGGCCGCGCCCGCGGCGGCGAGGTGCGCTCGCGCCCGCAGCAGGGTGGCCTCGGGCTGCGCCAGCCCCAGCCCCAGGCTCGCCGCCCGGTCGCGGGCCAGGTCGATCAGCGCGCCGGCGCGCCGGGTCTGCCCCAGGACCCGGTGGAG
>JAWLGW010000955.1:0-3262 GCA_041690735.1 Planctomycetota bacterium | reverse complement strand
GCGCGGGCCGGGGGCCCGCGCACCCCTCCGGCGGCGCTCGATCCGCCGCGGCGGCTGCTGCGCCTGGTGCGGACACTGCTCGGCCTCGGGCACACGGAGCTGGCGGCGCGGGTGGCCGAGGAGCGGCTGGAGCGGGAGCACCCCCACAGCTGGGCCGCGCACGCGGCGCGCCTGGCGCGGGTGGACGCGCTGCTGGTCGAGGGGGACGAGCGGCGGCGGCTGGCGGAGGCCGCCTTCGCCCGGGGCGAGGAGGCGCCGGGGCGCGAGCACCTGGAGGCGTCGCAGCGGGCGCTGATGGAGGCGGCCGAGGGCGCCGAGGTGCTGGGCGGCGATCCCGACCGGTGGGCGGCCCACCGCGCCGGGGCTTGGGCGAAGGCGGCCTATGCCTGGGGGGAGCGGGGCGACACGGCGCGAGCCTGCGCGGCCCTGGATCGCGCCCTGGCGCTGGAGGACCTGTCGCCCGACGTGGCCGCGCGGCTGAGCGGAGAGCGGGCCGCGCTGCGGGCGGCTCGCGACCTCGTGCTCCTCGAGCTCGACTTCGCGCGGGAGGAGGCGCGCGCCGCGCTCGCGGTGGCGAAGCCGCTCCGGACGGCGCTGGTCCCACGCGGGGTGCGGGTCCCCTGCGAGGGGGACGTCCGGGACGCGGCGCTCGTCCCGGTGGACCTCGGCGCGCCGGGGGGGCCGCTCGAGGTCGAGGCGACGCTGGAGGTGCACGGCGCCGCCTGGACGGGGCGCGCGCAGGTGGGCCTGCTGCGCGGACCGGAGCGGGGCGGCGACCCCCACGGTTTGACCGGCTTCGACCTGTCGCTGTGGAACGTCGACACCGAACGCCTGGGCATCGAGGCGAAGGTGGGGGGCCAGCGCCTGGGCCTGAGCTACAGCGCGCCGGGATACCGCCACACGCTGCGGCTCCGGCTGGTGCTGCATCCTCGAGCGGCGGGCCTCGAGGTGCGGTTCGAGGTGCGCGACGAGGCGGGCGAGCTGAGGTACTCGGCCCGGACGGTGCGGCCGGCGATGACGCTGGGCGAGGCCGTCGCGTTCGCGGGCGTCATGGCCCCTCGCGCCTCGGACCTCCGCTCGGCGGCGACGGAGCAGGCGCGGTGGCCCATGGCGTCGGCCGTCACGCTGCACCGGCTGGTGGTGGCCGCCCCCTCGGCCCGCACCGCTGGAGGCGAGCCGATCATCTACGCAGCGCACGCGGCGCTGGCGCGCGGCCGGCTGGACGACGCGGTCGGCACCTACGACGCGCTGGCGGAGGACCGCGACTCGCCGTGGCGGGCGGAGGCGCTCCTGTTCCGTGGCCTGGCCCGGGCCGCCCGAGGCGACGACGAGGCGCACCTCGACGTGGTGGAGGCGGCGCGGGCCGATCCCTTCGCCACGCTGCTCGCGCTCGAGGAGCAGGGGGCGGCGCTGCTCTCGCCCAGGCGGTCGGCGGAGCTGGCGGCGGTGGGGCGGGCCCTGCGGGCGCTGGGCGAGGAGGACGAACCCCTCCTGCGCGCGCTCGCGGCGCACCTCGAAGGCGACCTCGACGCCGACGTCGACCCGCGCCAGGAGGTCGACCCGCGCCGGAAGCTGGCAGCGATGTACCTCTCCATGCGCCGGGTCCGGGCTCAGCCGCAGGAGCGGTGGCGGTGGCACGACTCCTACCGGGCCACCGCCCCGCAGGCGCGCTTGCCGCGGGTCCGCTTCCCGCAGCTGCTGCCGGTCCCGCGCGAGCCCGTGGACGACGGCGCCTTCACCGCGCTCCTGGCCGGGGTGAGCGGCGACGCCTACGACCGCTACGTGCGGGTCCGCCGGGCCCAAGCGGCGCGCCCCGAGCACCCGCTCCCCTGGGTGCAGCTGGGGGGCCTGTTCATGTCGGCGGGGACCTTCGGCCTGGCGGAGGACGCGCTGCTGCGGGCGATCGACCACGCCGGCGACGACCCCACCCGGCAGGCCGCGCTGAGCCAGCTGGCGCGGGTCTACCTGCGCCTGCAGGACCGGGAGCGGCTGCTCGACGTCCTCGAGCGGGCGGTGGCAGCGGGCGCGTCCCTCAGCGATCACCTCCCGCCGGAGGTCGAGCTGCTCCTCGGCGACGACCCGCGCTACCAGGCCCTCCGCGGGCGTTGAGCCGGTGGGCGCGCTACGGCGCTGTCGTTGCGCCCCCTGCCCTCGCCCTCGCCCTTTGCTCGTTGTCGTTCAGCTCGTCTGCACCCCGCTCATTCAGAACCACAGCGCGAAGCGGACGATCAGGGCGTGCTCGTCGACCACGAGCTCGTCGGGGAGCACCACGTGGCCCCGGTCGAGGTCGGTGTAGGTGTAGGAGGCGGTGAGGCGGACCTGGCGCCAGGGATACCAGTGGACGGAGGCGGTGACCGCGCGGGCGAGCTCGGCGCCGGCGGCGAAGCCGCGGTCGATCGTGCGGTCGTCGGCGCGGAGCTCCTCGTAGCGCAGGGCCAGCCGGAGGGCGCCCGGGCCCCAGGCGCGGGTGCGGGGGGAGTACAGGGGGCGGGTCGGGGTGACGATGGTCCCGTAGGTGAGGAGCTCGAGCTCGCCGCCGATCGCGACCGTGGCGTTGACGAACCACCCCCAGTTGGTGAGGTTCGACTCGCGCCCCGCCTCGCTCACCAGCCGCTCGTGGCGGTCCACGTGCAGCTCGGCGTCCAGGCTGAAGGGGGGCAGGCCGAGGCGGACGTCTCCCTCGATCCGCTGGCGGACTCCGCGGCGGCGGTCGAGCCGGTAGACGAGGAACGGGGTCAGCTCGTCGCCGACCGTGCGGATGACCTGCAGGTCCGGGGCGTCGTCGGGCTCGGGCGGGGTGTGGATCATGCCGGCGCCGAGGCGGAGGGTCTCGTCGCCGAACGGGAGCAGCTCCAGGCGACCGATCAGGTCGAAGGCGTCGCTCGCGTCCAGCGCGACGTTCTGGCCCTCGCCGTTGAAGGCGCCCAGCGCGTAGCGGGCGTAGCCGCCCGGCAGCGTGCCCTGGGCCAGGGCTCCTATGTCGCGGTCGCCCACCAGGTGCGCCACGATCATGGTCCGCTCGGGGTGGTCCAGGACGTTGGACGAGGTGATCCGCTCGGGGCTGTAGGGGAGCAGCATCTGTCCAGCGCTCAGCTCCAGCCACTCGGCCAGGTCCAGGGCCAGGAAGCCGTCGCGGAGGGTGTCCCGCTCGGCCTGCCCGACCTCGATCGACAGCTCGCCCCGCACGAGCTCGTACAGGTTCACCTCGAAGCCGAACCGGGCTCGCCGGACCACGAAGCTGTCGGGGAGGTCGTCGCGGTCG
>JAWLGW010000954.1:0-3263 GCA_041690735.1 Planctomycetota bacterium | reverse complement strand
GAGGCGCTGGTGGAGGCGGCCCTGGGGCAGGCCCGGCAGCTCTTGCTGGGCGGCGACTTCGGCGGCGCGGTGGCGACGGTGCGCGCCGCCCTGGCCGACCTGCCCGGCCGGCGGGGCCAGTTCGTGCTCCGCCTGGCCCTGGCCCGGCTGTGCATCGACGGAGGCAAGCCGGAGCTGGCCCTGAGCCAGCTGAGACGACTCGACCAGGAGTGCGAGCGGTTCGCGCTCGAGGAGTGGGAGCCCGACCTCGCCGTGCAGCACCTCGAGCTGCGCTGGCGGAGCGTCCAGGGCGCCCCCAAGAAGGACAACGGCGCCGCCGAGTCCGCCGAGGCGCTGTTCGAGCGCCTGTGCGGCCTCGACCTCGCGGCGGCGCTCGCGCTGACGAACAAGGGCTAGGCAGCCAGCAGGAGAAGCTATGGCCAAGGATGGATCGGTCGCTCCCAAGGAGCGGGTCAACATCGTCTACAAGCCGTCCACGGGCGACGCCGTGGAGGAGAAGGAGCTGCCGCTCAAGCTGCTCATGATGGGCGACTACACCGGCCGCGCCGACGAGACGCCCCTCGGCGAGCGCAAGGTGATCAGCGTCAACAAGGACAACTTCAGCGACGTCATGCGCGGCCAGAAGCTCGAGATGGAGTTCGGGGTCGACAACAAGCTCGCCGAGGGCGAGGAGGCCGGGCAGCTGCCCGTGAAGCTGAAGATCAACACCCTCAAGGACTTCTCGCCCGAGGAGGTCGCCCAGCAGGTCCCCGAGCTCAAGAAGCTGCTCGACCTGCGCGACGCCCTCACGGCGCTGAAGGGGCCGCTGGGGAACGTCCCGGCGTTCCGCAAGAAGATTCAATCCATCGTCGGCGACGACGCCGCGCGCGAGCAGATCCTCAAGGAGCTGTCGGGCGACGGGAAGAGCGAGTAGGAGAGAGCCATGGCTGAAGAGCAACAGGCGGCCGGCGCGCAGCCCGCGGCCGCGGCCGAGGAGTCGCTGGGCCTCCTCGACCAGATCATGCAGCAGACCCGCCTCGCCCCGAGCGATGACGGCTACGACATCGCCCGGCGGGGCGTGCAGGCGTTCATCGGCGAGCTGCTGGCGCCGGGCAAGGACGTCAAGAAGGCCGACAAGACCGTCGTCGACCAGATGATCGCGGAGATCGACGCCAAGCTGAGCACGCAGCTGGACCAGATCCTCCACCACGAGACGTTCCAGAAGATGGAGTCCGCCTGGCGCGGGCTCAAGCTGGTGGTCGACCGGACCAACTTCCGGGAGAACATCAAGCTCGACCTGCTGAACATCTCCAAGGAGGAGCTGCAGGAGGACTTCGAGGACTCGCCCGAGGTGACCCGGTCCGGCCTGTACAAGCTGGTCTACACCGAGGAGTACGGGCAGTTCGGCGGCGAGCCGTACGGCGCCATGATCGCCAACTACGACTTCGGCCCGGGGCCGCAGGACGTGGCCCTGCTGGGGAAGGTGGCCAGCGTGGCGACCATGTCGCACGCGCCGTTCATCGCCGCGGCCGGCCCCAAGTTCTTCGGGCTCGACAGCTTCACCGGGCTGCCCAACCTCAAGGACCTCGAGTCGGTGTTCGAGGGGCCGCAGTACGCCAAGTGGCAGTCGTTCCGCGAGTCCGAGGACGCGCGGTACGTGGGCCTGACCTGCCCCCGGTTCCTGCTCCGCCTCCCCTACGGCGGCGAGACGGTGCCGGTCAAGGCGTTCAACTACGAGGAGAAGGTCGAGGGGCAGCACGACGCCTACCTGTGGGGCAACACCGCCTTCGCCTTCGCCACCCGGCTGTGCGACAGCTTCGCCAAGTTCCGCTGGTGCCCGAACATCATCGGGCCCCAGAGCGGCGGCGCCGTCGAGGACCTGCCCCTGCACCAGTACGAGGCCATGGGCGAGATCCAGACCAAGATCCCGACCGAGGTGCTCCTGTCCGAGCGGCGCGAGTACGAGCTGGCCGAGCAGGGCTTCATCGGCCTGACCATGCGCAAGGGCAGCGACGAGGCCTGCTTCTTCTCGGCCAACTCCTGCCAGAAGGTGAAGACCTTCGGCACCAGCAAGGAGGCCAAGGACGCCGAGATGAACTACCGGCTGGGGACCCAGCTGCCGTACATGTTCATCGTCAACCGGCTGTCGCACTACATCAAGGTGCTCCAGCGCGAGCAGATCGGCTCCTGGAAGGAGAAGGCCGACCTGCAGCGCGAGCTGAACCAGTGGATCGGCCAGTACGTGGCCGACGACGACAACCCCTCCCCCGCGATCCGCTCCCGCTGCCCCCTGCGCAGCGCGCAGATCTCGGTCGAGGACGTCCCCGGCGACGCGGGCTGGTACCGCGTCTCCATGAAGATCCGCCCCCACTTCAAGTACATGGGGTCGTTCTTCACCCTGTCGCTGGTCGGCAAGCTCGACAAGGAGTAGCCGGCGGTCCCCCAACGGCGGCGGGTCGTTTCGGCCCGCCGCCGCTGTTTCCCACACCCACTGTTCCCCCCATACCGACGCACGAAAAAAGGTTCCCATGGCGATGAACGTGTTCTGTAGGATCGAGGGCATGCCGGGCTCGGCCACCGAGTCGGGCCGCGAGGACTGGTCCGAGCTGCGCGGGTTCAGCCACGAGATGGTCTACCCGTTCGACATGCAGGACATGTCCGGGACCAGCGAGCCCAAGCACGGCGCGGTCACCATCTGGAAGGCGATCGACAAGGCCTCGCCCAAGATCTACGAGGCGCTGGCCAAGAAGATGAAGGTCGGCCCCATCGACTTCGAGTTCGAGCGCGACAACCCCAACGACGGCAAGACCGAGATCTACTACTCGATCAAGCTGGAGGACTGCCGGGTGATCTACGCCCGCCCGCACATCCCGAGCGCGCAGGAGAAGGGCGACCAGATGCTGCCCCACATGGACCAGATCGGCTTCGCCTACCGCAAGATCAACTGGACCTGGAAGTCCGGCGGTCAGGTCCCGACCACGTTCGACTTCAACGACCCCAACGCCTAGTCGAGGTCGCGGACCCCGGGCGGCGCGGCGCGGCCGCGCCGCCCCGGGCCGACCCCGGCCGGAGGCGCGAGCCCGCGTCGCAGGCAGCCCAGCGCGAACCCGCACCAAGGCACGCGCCATGGCCCCGGCGTTCAGGCGCGACCGTTCGCTCAGGCCCGAATGGTCCACCAGATTGGCCCCCTGCATGCCCAACTCACTGCGGGCCCAGCGGTTCATTTCTTTGGCAGAGGTCGCCAAAGCCACTGCCTTGCCCCCGCGCGCGGCGGTGGCCGTCAG
>JAWLGW010000953.1:0-3270 GCA_041690735.1 Planctomycetota bacterium | reverse complement strand
CTCTTCTCTATTGCGACAGCCTCGGGGGGGAAGCCCGCCCCGCGAACCACACGTTGCGACGATCCGCGCGTCTGCTACGCTTCACAGAATCCCATCGAGTCTTCGCGAAGGCTCACGAGCTCCGCTCGCCGGAGGTGACCGTGTCCAGGCAACCGAACGTGCAGTACGTCGTCCGTCAGGACGAGCCGATCGAGCGCGCCCTCCGGCGCTTCAAGCGCATGTGCGAGCGCGCCGGCATTCAGAAGACCGTCAAGTCGAAGCGGTACTACGAGAAGCCGAGCGACGTCCGCCGCCGCGAGCTGCGCAAGAGCGAGCGGAACCGGCGGCGCGCCGAGCGCAAGGCGATCGAGCGGCAGCAGCGCAAGATCGACCGGGCGAAGCGGAGGCAGCGCGTCCGCAACGTCGCCGCGCAGGCCCGCGCCACCACCGAGCAGGCCGCGGCGCCCGCCACCGTCGAGACGACGACGCAGGAGTAGGGCTGCTGGGAGGAGGCGTCCTGCGCCCCTCCTCTGGCGCTGTCAGGAGATCCGGCGGCGCCGCTCGATGAGCATTCGCTCCATCTCGGGGTCGAGCTCGCGCGCCCGCTGACGGGGAGGGTCGTGAGGGTGCGCGCCCCACGCCTCGCGCAGCCCCTCGAGGCAGCCGCGCAGCGCCAGCCACCGCGCGTTCGCGAAGGCGTCGGCGCCGCTCAGCGGCGCCTCCAGCGGCAGCGTGCGCGCGAAGCTCATGGTCCCCGCGGCCTCGCCCTGGCTGGCGCTGCTGACCGCGCCCCACCGGGAGTGGATCACCGCCTGCAGCGTGTAGGTCCGGGTCCAGTAGACCACCGCCTCCGCGGTGGGGCGCACGCCTCCGCCAGCGGCGGGGCGCTCCTCCAGCCGATCGCTCCACGAGACCACGAGGTCGAGCCCGCACTGCCCCTCGGGGGTCACGTCGCCCCACCGGACCAGGTGAGCCCCAGGCAGCACGTGCCGCACGGCCTGCAGGAACTGGTCCTCCGTCACCGGGTCGGGGAGCTCTTCGGTCCCCTGGTAGCGCACCCGCACGTACACCGGCTCGGCGGCGGCGACCGGCATCGTCGCGGCGGCGTCGCGCACCGCGAGGGGGACGCACCCGCCCAGCACGAGGAGCCCCAGCCACACCGCCGTCCGTCCGATCACGTCCACGCCTCCTCTGCCAGAGTGGCGCGCCGACGTCGACTGCTCAAGAGTTCGGGCTGCGACCGCGGCTAAGCGCCGCCGCGCGCAGGCCTGACCGTCACAGCTCGATCGCCTCCTTGAAGGTCGGCACGTGCGCCTTGATGCCCATCTGCATCAGGTACGAGGCGAAGGCCATGGAGGCGTCCTCCTCGCCGTGGACCACGAACACCTTGCGGAGCCCCGGGATGTGCTTGATGTACGTCGCCATCTCGTCGCGGTCGCCGTGGGCGGAGAAGCCGTTCATCTTCTGCACCCGCGCCCGCAGCCGGTACTCCCGCCCGTAGATCCTCAGCTTGGGCGCCCTGTCGATCAGGCGCCGCCCGAGGGTGTGCTCGGCCTGATACCCGACGATCAGCACCGTGTTCTCGGGCTTGGTGATCCCGTGCTTGAGGTGGTGCAGGATGCGCCCGCCCTCGCACATCCCCGAGGCCGAGATCACGATGCACGGGTCCTGGTAGGTGTTGATCTGCATCGACTCCTCGGTCGAGCGGGTGTACGTCACCAGCTCGAACCCGAACACGCTGCCGCTGTGCTCGAGCATGTCGCGCGTCTCCGCGTCGTAGCACTCGGGGTGCGCCCGGTAGGCCTCGGTCGCGTTGATCGCCAGCGGGCTGTCCACGAAGATCCGCACCCGCGGCAGCGCCCCCTCGTGGAACAGCTGGGCGAGGTAGTAGAGCAGGTTCTGCGTGCGACCCACCGAGAAGGCCGGGATGATCACCCGCCCCCCGTCCTCGAACGTCGACTGGACGACCGCCTGCAGCCGGTCCTTCATCGACTCGGCCGACTCGTGGAGGCGGTTGCCGTAGGTGCTCTCGGTGATCAGGTAGTCGATCCGCGGCAGCACCTGCGGGTCGCGCAGGATCGGATGGTGGGGCCGACCGAGGTCGCCCGTGAAGCCGACCCGGACGGTGCGGCCCTGCTCCTGGCACTCGTACACCGCCACGGCGCTGCCGAGGATGTGGCCGGCGTCGTAGAAGGTCAGCCGGACGCCCGGGGCGATCTCCTGGGCGGTCCGGTAGGGCAAGCTCTCGAAGCGGGACCCCGCCTCCTCCGCGTCCTGCGCGGTGTAGATCGGCTCCACCAGCGGAGCCTTGGCGTCGCTCCCCTTGTTCTTGCGCTTGATCTTCTTGTTGAGGTACTCCGCGTCCCGCTGCTGGATGAAGGCCGAGTCCTTCAGGAGGACCCGGGCCAGGTCGATGGTGGCCGGCGTGGCCCAGATTCGGCCGTCGTAGCCGTTCTTCACCAGGTTGGGCAGGTTGCCCGAGTGGTCGATGTGCGCGTGCGACAGGGTCGCCGCGTCGACCTTGGCGGGGTCGAAGGGCAGGTGACGGTTGCGCTTCTTGCTCTCGTCGCGGCGCCCCTGATACAGGCCGCACTCCAGCAGGACCTGCTTGCCGCCCACGGTCAGGACGTGCATCGAGCCGGTGACCGAGCGCACCGCGCCGAAGAACTGCAGCTGCATCTGCGCCTCCCCTCGGCGGGAGTCTAGTCCCGGGCGGGGGGCGCGCGCCAATCCAGGGCGGGGGCGTGGGCCTGGTCCTACTTGGGCGGAGGACGCCTGGCGAGCTTGCGCTGGAGGGAGCGGCGGTGGATGCCCAGGACCCGGGCCGCCTGCGACACGTTGCCGCCGGTGTCCGCCAGGACGCGCTGGATGTGCTCCCACTCCACCCGCTCGAGGGAGGGGGCCTCCGCCGGGGGCTCGACCGGGGTCGCCTGTGGCGCGCGCTCCGCGCGGGCCAGGGCGGCCAGGATCTGGTCGGCGTCGGCGGGCTTGGTGAGGTAGTCGACGGCGCCCAGGCGGATCGCCTCGGTGGCGGTGGCGATGCTCCCGTAGCCGGTCAGCACCACCACCCGCAGGGTCGGGCGCCGCACCAGCAGGTCGGCCACGACCTCGAGGCCCGACTTGCCCGGCATGCGCAGGTCCACCACGGCGAGGTCGGGGCGCAGGTCGTCGGCGACCGCCAGCGCGCTGGCGTGGTCGTGGGCGGCCCGGGCCAGCAGGCCGCGGTCCTCGAAGGCGCGCACCAGCCGATTGCGGAAGGCGGCGTCGTCGTCGACCCCCCGGATCGTGTCG
>JAWLGW010000952.1:0-3275 GCA_041690735.1 Planctomycetota bacterium | reverse complement strand
GCTGCGGCGCCGCCGCGGCGCCGCCGCCCTGTCCCTCGAGGGCAGACAGGGCCGCGTCGAGGTCGGCGCAGATGTCGAATAAGGCGTTGAGGCCCAGCATCTCGATGACGATCTTGACCTTGGCCGGCACCTTGATCAGGGCCATGCCGCCGCCCGCCGACTTGAAGGTGTCCGCGTACTTGACCAGCGATCCCAGGCCGGTCGAGTTCACGTACTTGATCTTCGACATGTCCAGGACCAGGCGCTGGATCCCCTTCGCCTTGATCTCCTCCAGGGTGTTCTGGAAGCTCTGGACGGTGTTGCCGTCGATGGCGCCGGTCATCTCGGCCAGCGCGGAGAGGTCGTCTCCGTCGATCGTGGTGAGCTTGATGTCGAGGCCGGCCATGTCCCCCCCCGGTACAGACGCTCCCTGGACTTACGACGAGCTGGGGGACTATAGCAGCGCTCGGGCCCGCGCTCAACGTCGCTTGCTCCCGCAGGTTGGATCTGCTACCACCGAGCCATTCCCGGACGACCCCGGGGAGCACCCGAAGGAATGGTCATGGCGATCCCCCCAGACAGGCTGAAGATCGGTCGCGCCCTGCTCGCCGGGGGGCCGATCACGCAGCAGGGCCTCCAGCGCGAGCTGGAGCGCTCGGGCAAGGGCGGGAGCGTCCTCGGCAAGGCGCTGCTCCAGTCGGGCTTCCCGAGCGAGGAGGAGCTGATCGCCCTGGTCCTGCAGCGGCTGCGGATCCCCAAGATCAACGCCCGCAACACCAAGATCCCGCTGGAGACCATCCGGGTCGTCCCCGAGGCGGTCGCCAAGCAGTGCAAGGTGCTGGCGATCGACCAGATCGGCAACATCCTGGTGGTCGTCACCCCCGAGCTCGGCGACGAGCAGGCGATCGCCGAGGTCCGCAAGGCGACCGGCCTGCTGGTGACGCCGATCCAGTGCGCCGCCGAGGGCTTCGACGCCATCGTGGGCGAGTACTACCAGCGCCTCGCCCAGAGCGGGCTGGCGCCGGTCCAGCCCGTCGCCACCGGCGGCGGCGCCGCCCCGCCCACCGCGGCCGCCGCCAGCAACGGCGTGGTCAAGGCGATCCCCGTCGGCAACGAGACTGAGGACGCCTGGTGGAAGCGCTACGCCTCGGCGGGCCCGGTGCCGGCGGAAGAGACGTTGATGTAGGAGCGCGGCCCGGCGCTCACCGCAGCACGATCTCGAGAGGCGGCATTCCAGGGCCGGCGACGGCGTGACCGCTCCAGGAACGCCGGGGGGCCGGCCGCAGCTCGAGGGCGTGGATCGAGAGGCGAGCGACTCCGCCGCCGGCCTCGAGCCCATCCAGCACGAAGCGGCCGCCGGCGCGGCTCCGGGTCACGGCCTGGTGGAGCCCACTGTCCCAGCAGTCCCGACGGTCGGTCCCGTCCAGGAGCGGGCACGAGCTGAGGTCGTCCTGGTGGGCCCCGATCCACACGCCGCTCAGCGGCTCCCCGTCGGCGCCGCGCACCACCCCCTCCAAGCGCAGGCCCGGCTCGAGCCGCACCTCGACCTCCCTCCCCAGCGGCCGCCTCACCGCCCCCAGCCAGAGCGGACGGGGCGCATAGCCCGAGGCCCTGACGAGTCGAGCGCCGGAGCCTCCCGAGGGGAACCACACCGCGAACCGCCCCTGGGCGTCCGCGGTCGCGCGCGGATCGAAGCCGAGGGAGGCGCCCGCGACCGGTCTCTCCGTCCAGGCGTCGACGACGCGCCCCCGCACCTGCACGCCCACGTACACCCGCCAGTCCGCCGGTCGCGCCGCGCCGAGGTCGATCTCCTCCTCGACCCCATCCCCGTGGAAGTCGCGGCACCCGTGCGCGCCCTGGATCGCGTACACCCCCAGCGGCTGGCCGTTCCACAGGACCCGCACCGTCCAGCGCCCGCGCGGAATCTGGCCGAAGTCGAAGGAGCCGCCGCGCTCCGCGCGACGACGGAGCGGCGCAGGAGGCGGGCCGGGCTCGGCTGGGGTGAGCACGACCTCGAGCTCCTCGGGATCGGCCGCCGAGACGTGCCCCGCGAAGCGGACGCGCTCCACGGGGAGCGGCGGAGGCGGCGGCGCAGGCTCGCACCCCAGGAGCAGCGCGGCCGCTAGCGTCAACGCGAGAGGGCGCAGACGGTGCTGGGGCGGCGCCGCGGACGGACTGGTCTCGGTCACTTCGCTGCTGCACCCGCCGCGCTGGGCGAGAGTTCCCGCGGGCCTTGAACCCGCCACACCCGCGGGGCGTCCGGCCAGGGCTCCAGCGTCTCGCCGGGCGGCGCCTCGTGGCTGCCGACGACCAGCGCGCCGCCTGGCGCCAGGTGCCGGCAGGCCGCGGCGGTGAGCTCCGCCTGCAGGTCGGGCGCGAAGTAGGTGTAGATCAGGTACCGGCACAGGAGCAGGTCCACGGGCCGCCCGGCGGGCGCTCGGAGGGCGACCCGGGCGTCCGCCCGCTCGAAGGCGACGAGGGCGCGGACCTCGTCCCGCAGGCGTTGCACCCCGTCCGTGAGCAGCTCGAAGCTCGCCCGCCGCCAGGTCCGCGGCAGCTCGCGGAAGCTGCCGCCGGTGTACACGCCTGCCTGCGCCCGCCGGAGCAGGTGGGGGTCGAGGTCGGTCGCGCGCACGAACAGCCGCAGACCCGAGAAGCGCTGAGCCAGCTCGTGGTGCCACACCAGCGCCAGCGTGTAGGGCTCCTCACCCGAGGCGCAGCCGAGGGACCAGGCGCGCAGCACCCCGTCGCGGGCCAGGGCGCGCTCGGCCAGCGCGGGCAGCACGCTGGCCCGCAGCGCGTCCCAGGTGGCGCGGTCCCGATAGAAGCGCGAGATCGTGATCCGCAGGCGGTCGTCGAGGGCCGCCCACTCCTCCTCGTGCGCGTCCAGGTAGGCCCGGTACGCCCCGAGGTCCGGAAGGCGAAGCTCCTCGAGGCGGCGCGCCAGGCGCTTGCGCACCTGCCGGCGCACCTTGCGAAAGCCCGGCCAGCGATAGCGCAGCCGGGGCAACGCCCACTGGAGGAAGGCGACGAGGGCAGCGTCGGTCACCCGTCGATCGTACGTCCTCCCTGAGGCCCTGGCAGCGCGCCGCCCCGGGGGCAAGAAGTCCATGTATGGACCCTGACTCACCGCCCACGTCCCTGCGCTCTGCAGACACGCCAGGGTGTTCGTCTCCCGCCAGAGCTGACCTCCGTTCGCCTAAACGGCAGGTCACGATCATGAGCGGTCGCTGCGAGGGCGGGTGGTAGCGCGCACAGGTGTCGACGCGACCGCTCATGATCGTGGCTGCCGTTTA
>JAWLGW010000951.1:0-3281 GCA_041690735.1 Planctomycetota bacterium | reverse complement strand
AACTAGACCGCGCGGCACGTCCACTCGCGCTCGATCGCCACGTCCATTGCGAGAGGTGGGACTCGAACCCACACGCCTTGCGGCACGAGAACCTAAATCTCGCGCGTCTGCCAATTCCGCCACTCCCGCAGCGGCGCCATCGTATCCGGGGCCGGGGCCGCCGCAACGTGCTCGCACTCCGTGCACGGTGGCTGCCGCCAGGACCGTCGCGCTCGCTTAGAATGGGCACTCAAGCAACCAAGCGGGGTGTGGGTCCATGAGCCTGGAGGACTTGGTCGAGCAGCTGGTCGAGGATCGCTCCCTCGATGCCCTCGAGACTCTGTGCGGGTCGTACAGCGAAGAGGTGCTGGAGGCGCTCGTCGACGCGGCGGGGCGGATCCTGGGCGACGAGCGGAGCGACCCCGCCGACGACGGGATCGTGGAGCGGGTCCGGCTGCACGTGGTGGAGGCCAAGGCGACCGGGGTGTGCATCGACGCCCTCAGCGTCGGCGACGCGGAGACCCGCGAGTTCGCCCTCTCCTGCCTGAGCGAGATCGGCGACCACGTCGCGGTCGAGCCCATGATCCGCCTGCTCACGGACCCCGACGAGCGGATCCGCGAGGCCGCCGCCAGCCACCTGGCGCTCCTCACCAGCTACGACTTCGGGCAGGACCCCAAGAAGTGGCGCGACTTCGAGGCCCGGCGGGTCAAGGGCCTGCAGGAGCAAGAGGTCGAGGACCAGGAGGACCGCAGCCGGCGGATCAAGCTGCGCATGAAGGGGCAGATCGAGGCGGCGCAGAGCCAGGAGTAATGGCTCTTGGCAAGGAGCAGCGTCCCACGCGACAGCCGCAAGGAGCCTCCGTCCAGCGACAGCCCTCCCGCGGCTCCCTCTATCCCCCCGCGGCTCGTACCCGGGGGCGGCGCGCCACGCCAGGCTCGACCAGCCCTTCCATGTGCTCGATCACCCGCGCCGTCACGTTGACGCCGGTGGTCCGCTCGATCCCCTCCAGGCCGGGGCTGGGGTTCACCTCGATCACCAGCGGCCCCTCGCTCGACATGAGCAGGTCCACGCCGGCCACGTCGAGCCCCAGCGCCCGCGCCGCGCGCAGGGCGATCCGCTCCACGGTGCGGGTGAGCGTGGCCCGCACGGCGCGGCCGCCCTGATGGAGGGTGCTGCGGAAGGCGCCGCCGGCGGCGCGCCGCTCCATGAGGGCGACCACCTCGCGGCCGATCACGAACGCTCGCAGGTCGCGGCCGGCGCTCTCCTTGACGAACCGCTGCGCCAGCAGGCGCCCGTCCACCTGCCCGAAGGCGTCCATGATCGAGGTGGCCGCCCGCCGCGACTCGGCCAGCATGACGCCCCGCCCCTGCGCTCCCTCGAGCAGCTTGATCACCATGGGCCCCTCGCCGAGGTCGAGGAGCGCCCCGTCGGCCGGGTGGGGCTGACGGGTGAAGGCGGTGTCGGGCATGGGCACGCCCTTGCCGCACAGGAGCTGCAGCGAGCGCAGCTTGTCGCGGGCGTTGGCGATCGCCGTGGCGCAGTTGACCGGGATCGCCCCCGCCATCTCGAAGTGCCGCAGCACCGACAGACCCTGGAAGGTCGACTGGGCGGCGATCCGCGGGATCACCGCGTCGGGCACCTCGATCTCGTAGTCGTCCTCGTACAGCCGCGGCTCGCCGTCCACGATCGCCAGCGAGACGCGGTTGACGTCGAACACCTCGACGTTGTGGCCACGCCGGCGGGCCACCGAGACCAGGCGCCGCGTGGAGTAGAGGTTGGGGCCGCGGGAGAGGACGATCACCTTCATGGGGGCGGGACGATAGCACGGCGACCCGACCCGATCGCGCAGCGCCGGTGAGGGGCCGATCGACTCCAGCGCTTAAGTGGCGCGGGTTTCAGGCGTCCGGGCATAACCCGCGGCCGCGCCGAGGCGATCCGATCGCGCCGGAGCTTGCGACGGGACGCGCGCGTCCCGCCCTTGCAAGAGCGGGAGTTAAGCCGAACCGTGTCAGGACACTAATCCCGGTGCAGCCCGCCCAGCAGGATCTTGGCCCCCATGCGGGCCTTCATGCCCAGGTCCCGGACGCCCCGGATTCGCCGCACCTGCTTGGCCAGGTAGCCCACCCGCGAGTAGAAGCGGCGGTGCGCCTCGCTCTGGAGCTCGCGCAGCTCGTCCTCGCTGAAGGAGTCGTTCCAGAAGCGGACCCGGAAGTCCTCGGTGGGCGCCTCGGCGAAGCGGCGCCAGTAGTCCGAGTCGACGTGGCCCATGCGCAGCATGCTCTCGTACAGGGCGGTGCGCGGGTACGGGGTGCAGATCGAGAACTGGGCGTAGTCGGGGTCGAGGGCGATCGCGAAGTCGACCGTGTTCATCATCTCCTGCCGGGTCTCGGTCGGGATCCCGATCATGCAGTAGGCGAAGGTGCCGATCCCCGCCTCGTGCGTCCAGCGGAAGGCCTGGGCGACCTTCTCGGGGGTGGTCTGCTTCTGCAGGTACTTGAGCAGCCGCGGGGTCGCCGTCTCGACCCCGTAGTGGATTCGGTAGCAGCCCGCCCGCCGCAAGGCCTCCAGCAGGTGGGGCTTCACCGTGTCGACCCGGGCGCTGATCTTGAAGTGCAGCGGCAGACCCGACTGCTCGATCAGGCGGCAGATCTCCAGCAGCCGGTTCTTGTCGATCGTGATGGTGTCGTCGACGAAGAAGATGTCGTCGATCCCCTGGTCCACCAGGTACCGCAGCTCCGCCAGCACGTGCTCCGCCGAGCGCTTGCGGAACTTGGTCATGCGGATGTCGCAGAACAGGCACTTGGCGGGGCAGCCCCGGGAGGTCTGCATGGTGGCCATGCGGTTCCCCTCGGCGGCGATGTGGTCGTAGTTGCCGAGGTGGATCAGGTGGCGGGCCGGCAGGGGCAGCCGGTCGAGGTCGCCCAGCTTGTCCTGGTGAGGGTGGAGCCAGGGGCCGTCCTCGTCGTGGAACCCCAGCCCCGGGATCTCCTTCAAGGCCGCCCGCAGCGCCGCGGGCCCGTGTCCCGCCCGCAGGGCCTCCGCCAGCGCGGTGAAGGGGCGCTCCCCCTCGCCGTGCACCACGAAGTCGACCCCCGCCAGGCCCAGGCTCTCCCGAGGGTACAGGTTGACGTGCTGCCCCCCCACGCACACCTTGGCCTCGGGGAGGACCTGCCGGACCAAGCGGACCGTCTTCCAGCAGTCGATCAGGTGAAAGGTGAGGGTGGTAATCCCCACCAGGTCGGGCGGGCGGTGGCGCAGGCGCCGCGCGAGGCCCCCGGAGTCCAGCCCCACCGCCCGCCCC
>JAWLGW010000950.1:0-3281 GCA_041690735.1 Planctomycetota bacterium | reverse complement strand
CGCCCTCGGGCTCCTCCTGCGCCACGAAGAAGAAGTCGGTGTCCTCGTGCCTCGCCGAGAGGTCGGGCAGCTGGCCATGGTTGATCGCGTGGGCCGCGGTCACGATCCGCGAGGCGGCCGCCTGGCGGAACACCTCGGTCAGCCGCACCACCCGGGCGGCGCCGCTCTCGATCAGGTCGGACAGGACGGCGCCGGGGCCCACCGAGGGGAGCTGATCCACGTCGCCGATCAGCACCAGGCTGGCGCCCGCGGGGAGCGCCCGCAGCACGGCGTGGAACAGGCGCACGTCGACCATGGAGGCCTCGTCGAGGACCAGCAGGTCGACGTCGAGGGGGTCGGCGGCGTTCCTGGCGAAGCCGCCGCCGCGGGGGTCCCACTCCAGCAGGCGGTGCACCGTCATGGCCTCGGCGCCCGTCGCCTCCTCCAGGCGCTTGGCCGCCCGGCCGGTGGGGGCGCACAGGGCGAACTTCGCCTTCTTCACCCGCAGCAGCTCGACCAGGGCCCGCACCACGGTGGTCTTGCCCACGCCCGGGCCGCCGGTGACCACCACCAGGGCGCTCTCGAAGGCGGCTCGCAGGGCCTCGCTCTGGTCGGCGCTGGGCTCCAGGCCCCGGGCGGTGGCCAGCCACTCCAGGGCCCGCTCCACGTCGATCCCCGGCAGCCGGCGGGGCGCCCGCGGGTCGGCCATGGCGGCGACGTGCTGGGCCGAGCCCCGCTCCGCCCGCAGGATCGGCGGCAGGTAGATCAGGTCGAGGGCCTCGCCGCTGGCGTCCGGGAGCGGGCCTCGCTCCAGCAGCCCTCGCTCGCGGGCCTCCAGCAGCGCCGGCTCGAGGTCGCCGGGCGCGGCGCTCAGGGCCCGGGCCGCCTCCTCCAGCAGCCGCTCGGCCGGCAGGGCGGTGTGCCCTTGCCCCAGGCTCTCGTGCGCCACGTGCAGCAGCCCGGCCCGCAGGCGGCGTGGGTCGCCCGCCTCGATCCCCAGGGCCCGGGCCAGGCGGTCCGCGGTGAGGAAGCCGACCCCCTCGACCTCGCGTGCCAGCAGGTAGGGGTCGTCCTGCACGGTCTGGCGGGTGGCGCCCCCGAACCGGTCGTGGATCCGCTGGGCCAGCGCCGGCCCCAGGCCGTGCCCCCGCAGGAACAGCATGGCCTCGCGGCCTGCCTGCTGCTCGGCCCAGCTGGTCTTGATCCCCTCCAGCTTCTTGCGACCGATCCCCCGCACCTCGCGCAGCCGCTCGGGCTGCTGGTCGAGGACGGTGAGGGTCTCCTCGCCGAACCGCTCCACGATCCGCTTGGCGAGCTCGGGCCCGATCCCGCTCACCGAGCCCGAGGCCAGGTAGCGGGTGATCGCCCGCGCCGAGTCGGGCGGCCGGACGAAGGCCTGGCTCACCCGCAGCTGACGCCCGTGGCGGGGGTCGTCCACCCACTCCCCCTCGGCGGCCAGCACCTCGCCCGGGCCAGCGGTGGGGAGGGCGCCGGTGACGGTGATCGTGTCGCCCTCGGCGGTGGTCAGGCGGAGCACCGCGAAGGCGCCGTCGGCGCTGCGGAACACCTCGTGGGAGACCTCGCCCTCCACCCGGGGGCGGTCCGGGTCTTCGACGAACAGCTCGCCCGGCGGAGGAGAGGGGGCGGGGGCAGAGGACGGGCGGGGGCCGGGCGCGGCGGCGCTCGGCTCCCCTGCGCTCACTGCTTGGCCCCCGCCGACGTGCCGCGCTTGCGGGCGCTGGCCGCCTTCTTCTTGCGCGCCGTCGCCTTCTTCTTGTTGGCCCGCGTCCGCGCGGCCTTCTTCTTCGAGCGACCGGCGGGCGCGGTCGGCGCCTTCAGACCCAGCTGCGGGGCCAGGAAGCGGCCGGTGTGGGAGGCCGCGCAGGCGGCCACCTCCTCGGGGGTGCCGGCCGCGACCAGCTCGCCGCCGCCGTCGCCGCCCTCCGGCCCGAGGTCGAGGACCCAGTCGGCGGTCTTCACGATGTCGAGGTTGTGCTCGATCACCACCACCGTGTTGCCCGCGTCCACCAGGCGGTCGAGCACCGTCAGCAGCTTCTTGATGTCGTCGAAGTGCAGCCCCGTGGACGGCTCGTCCAGCACGTAGAAGGTCCGCCCGGTGGAGCGCTTGCCCAGCTCGCGGGCCAGCTTGACCCGCTGGGCCTCGCCGCCCGACAGGGTGGGCGAGGGCTGCCCCAGGGCCACGTAGCCCAGGCCCACGTCGTCGAGGGTCTGCAGGAGGCGGTGGATCTTGGGGTGGTTCGCGAACACGTCGAGGGCCTCGGCCACCGTCATGTCGAGGACGTCGGCGATCGTCTTCCCCTGGTAGGTCACCCGCAGGGTGGCCTCGTTGAAGCGGCGCCCCTCGCACTCGGCGCAGGTGACGTACACGTCCGCCAGGAAGTGCATCTCGATCTGCTTGACGCCCGACCCCTCGCACCCCTCGCAGCGGCCGCCCTTGACGTTGAAGGAGAAGCGCCCCTTCTGGAAGCCGAAGGCCCGCGCCTCGGGCAGGCTGGCGTAGAAGTCGCGGATCAGGTCGAACACCTTCACGTAGGTGGCGGGGTTCGAGCGCGGGGTGCGGCCGATCGGCTGCTGGTCGATCGCGATCACCTTGTCGACCGCGTCCAGCCCCGTGATCTCGCGGTGGTCGCCCACGTGGATCGTGGCGTCGTGCAGGTGGCGCTGCAGCCCCGGCAGCAGGATCTGGTTGACCAGGGTCGACTTGCCCGCCCCCGACACCCCGGTGACGCAGGTCATGACGCCCAGGGGGAAGGCGGCGTCGACGTCCTTGAGGTTGTTCTCCCAGGCGCCCTTGACCGCGATCGCCCGCTCGGGATCGACCGGGCGCCGCTCCTTGGGCAGGGGGATCTCCAGCTCGCCCGACAGGTACTGCCCGGTCAGCGAGCGGGGGTTCGCCTCCAGGTCCGCGGGGGTGCCCGCCGCGGTCACCTCGCCCCCGTCGCGGCCGGCGCCGGGGCCGAAGTCCACGATCCAGTCGGCGCGCTCGATCGTCTCGCGGTCGTGCTCGACCACCACGATCGTGTTCCCCTTGTCGCGCAGGTGCTCCAGGGTCGTGATCAGCTTGCTGGCGTCACGGGCGTGCAGGCCGATCGACGGCTCGTCGAGGACGTAGATCACCCCCGACAGCTCGCTGCCGATCTGCGAGGCGAGCTGGATCCGCTGCCCCTCGCCGCCCGACAGGGACGGCCCCGGGCGGCTCAGCGACAGGTAGTCGAGGCCCACGTCCTCGAGGAACCGCAGCCGGTTGCGGATCTCCTGAGCAGCTCGCCGGCGATCTGCTG
>JAWLGW010000949.1:0-3286 GCA_041690735.1 Planctomycetota bacterium | reverse complement strand
GGTGCAGGCGACGCTCGCCGAGGAGCCCGAGGCGAAGCTGGTCAAGAAGCTGGAGCGGCTGCAGCGGCGCGCCGAGGATCGCCTCGCCAAGGGCGAGCCTCCCGAGCCCGAGGAGCCCGAGCCGGCGGCGGCTGAGCCGCCCGCCCCCGAGGCAGACGGCGGTGAGGGGGAGAAGGCTGGCGACGAGGGCGCCGCGGCGGAGGAGGCGCCCGCCGAGACCGTGGCCGAGGAGGCGAAGCCGGCCGAGGAGACGCCGGCCGAGGCGAAGCCGGCCGAGGAGGCGCCGGCCGAGGAGACGCCGGCCGAGGAGAAGCCGGCCGCGGAGAAGCCGGTCGCGGCCGAGCAGCAGCGCGCCGAGACCCCGCCGGCCGACCCAGCGCAGCCCGCGGCGGAGAAGCCGGCCGCCGACGAGGCGACGGCCCAGGAGGACAAGGCGTCGGCGGAGGACGCCCTGCGCGCGGACGCTGGCGGCAAGGCGACGGCTCGTGAGGGGGCGAAGCCCGCCAACGGCGCCCCCGCCGAGCCCAAGCGGTCGACCTCGGGGCGCGCGCCCAGCCCGGACTCGAGCGGCCGCCTGGCGGCGCTCAGCGCAGATCCCCCCTCGTCGGGCGCGGTCCGCCGGCCGCCGGCCCGCGGCCGCAAGTCGGGGTCCCGTCCGGCGGGCGCGGGTCCGGCCGCGGGCCCCTCGGGCGCGCCCCCGCGGCGCCCGACCGCAGGCCCCGCCCAGGCTGGGCGTCCCCGCGCCGCCGCGGCGGCCGCGCCCGCGCCCGCCGCCTTGCGGGGCGAGCTCGACCGCCTGCAGGGGTCGGTCGACTCGGTCGCCAAGTCCATGCGCGGGGTCGAGGAGCACACGCTCAAGGTCGCCGAGGCCTACCAGCGCCTGTCGCGCAGTCACCAGCGCAAGGAGCAGGCCTACGACCAGCTGTACGAGGAGCTCCGCACCTACAAGGACAACTTCCTCCTCCAGGCGCAGAAGCCGCTGTTCAAGGACCTGATCCTCCTGTTCGATGGGGTGTCGCGCCTCATGCGGACCTTCGAGGAGCAGGAGGGCGAGCAGCTGTCGCGGGAGGAGGTCCTCAAGGAGCTGTCCCACGTGCGGGACGAGATCCTCGAGGTCCTGTATCGCCGAGACATCGAGCAGATCGAGGACTACCCCGAGGTGCTCGACATCGAGTTCCAGAAGCCGATTCGACGCGTTGAGACGGATGATCCGGGGCAAGACCGCGCGGTGGTCCAGGTGCTCCGGGAAGGTTTCCGAATGAGCGGCGCACTCCTCCGCCCGCAGGAGGTCGTCGTGAAGCGCTGCCTTAAGGAAAGAGAGACCCAGTAATGGCCGACGACGCCAAGCGGAAGATCGCCGGGATCGACCTCGGGACGACCTACTCCGCCATCGCCCACTTCGACGAGTACGGCAAGGTCGACATCATCCCGAACTCGGACAACGAGCGGATCACCCCCTCGGTGATCCTGTTCGAGGACGACGAGGTGATCGTCGGCAAGATCGCCAAGAACCAGGCGGTCAGCAACCCCGAGAACGTGGTGCAGTTCGTCAAGCGCCACGTGGGTGAGCCCGACTGGGTGCGGGTGATCGAGGGGCGCGAGTACACCCCCGAGATCCTGTCGGCCATCATCCTCAAGCGGATCGTGAGCGACGCCGAGGACCAGCTCGGCGAGCAGATCACCGACGTGGTGATCACCTGCCCCGCGTACTTCAACGACAACGAGCGCAAGTCGACCACGGACGCCGGCAAGATCGCCGGGCTCAACGTGCTCGGCATCCTCAACGAGCCGACGGCGGCGGCGATCGCCTACGGCATGAACAACCTCGACAAGGACGTAAAGGCCCTGGTGTACGACCTGGGCGGCGGCACGTTCGACGTCACGATCCTGCACATCGACGGCAACAACGTGAAGGTGCTCGCGACCGACGGCGAGCGGCGGCTGGGCGGCAAGGACTGGGACGACATGCTGCTCAACCATGTCGCCGAGAAGTTCATGGACGAGCACGACATCGACCCCCGCGAGGACCCCGAGGCCTACCAGGACCTCGTGATCAAGAGCGAGGAGGCGAAGAAGTCGCTCTCCAAGAAGCCGCAGGCCAAGATCTTCGCCCAGTGCGGGGGCAAGAGCCTCAAGCTGACGGTGTCGCGCGAGGAGTTCCAGGAGCTGACCCTGCCCCTCCTCGAGCAGACCGAGACCTACATGGACGTGGTGCTCAAGAAGGCGGACCTCACCTGGGACGACCTCGACGTCGTGATCCAGGTGGGCGGCTCCACCCGCATGCCGGCGGTGGCCGAGATGCTCGAGCGCGTCACCGGCAAGAAGGCCGAGCGGGGCGTGAACCCCGACGAGTGCGTGGCGATCGGCGCCGCCTACTGGGCCGCGATCCTGATGGTCAAGTCGGCGAACACCCTCAAGGAGAAGGTGGACTCGGGCCAGGCCACCGAGGAGGAGGCGTCGTCGATCGAGAGCGCGGCCAAGGCGGTCGAGGAGGCGGTGCCCGAGGAGATCGTGGGCATGCTGGGCGGCGTCGTCGTCCAGAACGTCAACTCGCACTCGCTGGGCATCGTCACGGTGACCCGCGACGGCCGCGAGAAGAACCTGATCATGATCCCCGAGCAGTCGCCGCTCCCTGCCAAGGTCACCAAGGTGTTCGGCACGGCGCAGGACAACCAGGTCAGCGTGGAGATCCGGATCCTGGAGGGCGAGAGCGAGGACCCCGAGGAGTGCACCGAGATCGGCACCTGCGTGATCTCGGACCTCCCGGGCAGCCGCCCCAAGGGCTCGAAGATCTCGGTCACGTACAGCTACGACGACGAGGGCCGCATCCAGATCCACGCCAAGGATCACGAGACCGGCGCCGAGGCGCGCACGCAGATCAAGCGCGACGCGCAGGGCCTCAGCGAGGAGGAGATGCACCAGAAGGGCGACGAGATCGCCCGCCTCCTCGAGGAGGGCCCCGAGGCCACCTACGAGGGCGCGGCGGCAGGGGCGGCGGGCGCCGCGGCGGCGGGCTACGCCGACGATCAGGGCTACGCCGACGATCAGGGCTACGCCGACGACCAGGCCGGCTACGCCGAGGGTGACGCGGGCTACGCCGAGGGCGGCTACGCTGAGGGCGACGCGGGCTACGCCGAGGGCGACGCGGGCTACGCCGAGGGCGACGCGGGCTACGCCGAGGGCGACGCGGGCTACGCCGAGGGCGGCTACGCCGAGGGCGACGCGGGCTACGCCGAGGGCGGCTACGCCGAGGGCGACGCGGGCTACGCCGAGGGCGGCTACGCCG
>JAWLGW010000948.1:0-3288 GCA_041690735.1 Planctomycetota bacterium | reverse complement strand
CGCCCCCGCTGCAGCCCACGCCGCATGGGCGGCCGGGCGCCGCCCTCGAAGCTGTCCGGCCAGGGGCGGGCCCGCACCAGCGCGTCGCCCTCCTCGGCCTCGAGGACCACCTCGTCGATCAGGAAGGGCACGCTCTCGCGGCGCGCCCACAGGGCGGCGCCGCAGCGCTCGCAGTCGCTCCGGAGCGGGGGGAGCTCCCGGTCGCACACGGGGCAGGCCAGGTCGTCGCGTCCGTCGCGCCGGCGCAGCCAGGCCCCGCCGAAGAAGGTCGCCGCCTCGTGCGCGTCCGCGGTCTCGAGGAAGGTCTCGAGCACCCGGGGGTCGAAGAAGCGGAGGCGCAGCGGCTCGCCCCGCGGGTCGGCCACCTGGAGGAACGCGCTCAGGTAGCCGGCCAGCTGCTCGGCGCTGGCGGCGGAGCGCAGGTAGACGCCCCAGTGGTTGCCCCACCCGCCCGGGACCAGGCGCTGGTCGAGCTTGCTGCCCGCCTCGATCGGCACCAGGTAGGGGGCGGTGATGCGCTGCCGGCGGCTCAGCCGCCCCGGGTAGAGACACACGTGGCCGGCCCTCTTCGCCCCGAGGTAGGCCACCACCTTCTCGCGGGCCGACGCGCCGTCGAGCAACAGGTACGTCCGCAGCGCCTCTGGGCCCGTGAAGATCGCCTCGCGCACCGCCGCGATCCGGCCCGACGGCTCGAGCCGCGCGCGCTCCAGGCGGACCGGCGGCTCCGCTGGCGCCTCCACCTCCATCGCGCGCTCGCCGGCCTCGAGGGGCGAGGCGCCACCCTCGTAGGTGAGCCGCACCACCTCGCGCTCCTCGATCACGAGGGAGGTCTCCTCGAGGCGCACGCAGTAGCGCTCGAGGCTGCTGTGGACCAGGACCCCGCGGATCACCTCCCCCGAGTGGAGCTCCAGCGTGACCGGGCAGTGGGCCAGCGCCTCCACGCGCCTCACTCCTCGGCGTGCGGGCGGTCGCAGTCGGGCGCGTAGGGGGCGCCGTCCTCGGCCGCCTCCTCGGCGGCGGCCGGCGCGGGCGGCGTGAGCACCTCTCCCCCCTCGCAGGTGCAGTACGGCTTGATCCGCTCGTAGAAGGCCGCGGCGTCCTCGAGGGCGGAGGCGGGAGGCAGGCGCGGCTCCTTGAAGAAGAAGCCCACCACCCGGCGATTCGCGGCGTGGGGCCCGTCCGCCTCCTGCAGCAGATGGTCGCTGCCGACGCTCAGCAGGCGGGGGTCCATGAGGGCGCCCGCGTCGAGCTCCGCCGGGTGACGCTCGAAGTAGGCGGTGAACAGGGCCTTACGGGTCTTGGGCCCGGGCTTGCCGTCCACCGGCCCCGCCGCGCCGTCCTGGCTGCGCTGAAACGACTCCACCCCCGCCTTGGTCTTGCCGCCGTACTCTCCGTCGACGGGGCCGCAGTCGTGACCGAGGTGGTTGCACAGCTCCTGCACCACGTCGTAGCCCCACGACTCCTCGTCGTTGAGCGCCACCCAGGTGTCCACGTCGCGCTCGAGCGCGGCCAGGACCGCCTTGGCGCGCCGCTCGCCCAGGCCGGCCGCGTCCTGCTCGCCGGCGTCGGCGTGGCCGAACAGCAGCGCCTTCGCCTGCCCCGACTGCTCGCCGGCCTTGGTGGCCAGGTCCGCCAGCGCGGCCATGCCCCTCGGGCGCAGGTAGGAGCTGTCCTCCCAAAAGCCGCTCACCTCGGCGCAGCCGGTGACGTCGAACGGCTCCACCACCAGGCGGTACTGCTGCTGCCCCGAGCCCTCGCCGCCCGACTCGCCGCCGCCGCCGTCGCCGCCTGCGGCGTCGTCCCCTCCTCCGGCCGCTCCGTCCGAGACCAGGGCCTCGAGGTCGAGCCCGTCGCTGCGGAGCGCGGCCAGGGTGGTGGCGAAGTCCTCGTCGGGGAGGACCTCGGCCTGCTCTTGCTCCTCGCCCTGCGCGGTGTCGGCCTCGCTCACGACGCGACCTCGGAGATCTTGATCGGCCAGGTGTAGCTCTCGCCCGAGCGGTCCTCGTCGAGCCAGATGGTGAGCTCGCCGTCGTCGGCGCCCGCGGGGACGTCGGCGATCACGCGGCCGTCGTCGCTGGTGACGCCGCTGATCGTCTCGCTGCCGACCACGATCTCGAAGGGCCGGCCGGCGAAGGGCTCGCCGTCCTCGTCCATGAACTGCAGCCGCAGGTGGCGCGTGTCGCCGGCGCCCTTGAGCGCGAACCAGCAGGGACCGGAGGGGATCCCCTCCTCGCGCATGTGCCCCTCGTCGTCGAGGGTGCCCGGGCGCTCCTCGCCGTTGGAGAGGCGGAGCAGGTAGGGCTCACCCGCCAGGGGGCGGTCCTCCTCGTCCTTGACCACCACGTCGATGTAGTGGATCAGCTCGGCTTCGACGACGTCGTCCAGGAGGTAGAACACCGCCTCGCCGGGCAGGATCCGCTCGTGCTTGACCCACCCCTCGTCGTCGAGCTCCCCCTCCTCCTCGCGGCCGTCGGGGAGCACCAGCTTGTAGCGGGCGTTGGCGAGGGCGTTCCCCTCCTCGTCGACGCAGTGGATGTGCAAGAACTCGGTGCCCGCCAGGAGGATCGTGTGGCTGGCGTTGAGCGCCAGCTGATCGCGTGAAACGGCTTCGGAATCGGACACCGGCGGCCTCGCGGTTCCCTCGAAGGATAGCACGGTGCACAGGGGGGTTCAGGCGCGGTTCAGGCGGTCTCCCCGCCCCTAACCCCTTCAATCTCGGGGCCGCAGCGCTCCTTCACCGCTCGCCGGGGAGGCCCAGGGCGGCCACCCAGGGGCCGTCGGGCCCGCGCGGCGGCAGGCGCAGCAGCCACACGACGCGCGGCGTCAAGCCGGTGGCGCGCAGGCCCAGCTGGGCCTCCCCGCGGTCCGGCCCGCCGCCCGGCAGCCGCAGCTCGTCGGGCCGCGACCCGGGCAGGCGCAGCAGGAGCGTGTCGGGCCGGGGCTCGAGCAGCACCACCGCCGGTCGACTCCAGGCGACGCGGTGACGACCGCTGGCCGCGGTCACCGCGGCGTCGTCGCAGCGCAGCGGCGGCGAGCGCTCGCAGGTGAGGGTGAGCTCGGCGCCGGCCGGCCACTCCACCACCTCGACCGCCAGGCCGTGGCCTCGCAGCCGCGACAGGGCGGCTCCGGGGGGGACCTCCAGGCGGCGGGCGCCCACGAAGGCGCTCCGGCGGGCCGTCGCCGGCGGGAGGAGCGCCACCGCCGACAGCAGGCTGCCGGCGGAGTCCTCCAGCAGCTCCCCCAGCAAGAGGTCGAGGGCCTCGACCTCCTCCGCCAGGACGGCGGCGA
>JAWLGW010000947.1:0-3289 GCA_041690735.1 Planctomycetota bacterium | reverse complement strand
CGGCGGGCTGGAGGGGGCGAGGGGCTGGGGGGGGGGCCTGGTCACTGGGGATCCTCCTGGGGCGGCGCTCGACGGGCCGGGCGGTCGCTCGGCCCCTCTCGCCCCCTGCGGACGCGGAGCTGCGGGTGACCGGGGCGTGGGTGCAGTTGGTGGTGGAGGCGCCCCCGCTCAGTGCGCGGGACGGCGCCGGTCGCGGCGGTAAACGCAACCCCGGTGCCGAGGAGCTCGGGGCGCTCGGTCAGGTGGTCGGGCCGGCCGCCAGGTCCCTGACCGCGCGCGCTGAAGCCCCGCCGGCGGGTGCGATGGAGGAGCCTCGCGGGAGTGTGGCGCCGCGCCACATGCTTCGCGGGGCCCCGAGCTCGACTGTGGAGCCGTGCCCCACCTGCGGCCGGACCGCCGAGCGCCAGCCCCGTAACCTCGTGTGGACCGAGGGTTGCGTCCCCGCTGGCGCCGGCGGCGCCCCCGTCTCCGTGGCCCCCTCCGGTCTGCCCGCACCCGCGCCGGGCTCGGACACCTGGTCGGAGCCGTCGGCGCGCGGTCGAGCTCCTCCGTTCTCTCCACCGACTTGCGAGGTCGTCCCCGCCCATGTCGACTGCAGCTGACCGTGAGGCTCTCGAGGCGGCGCTGGCGCGCGCGGCTCACTGGTTGCCCGCGCAGGGCCCGATCGGCGTGTTCGTCCACCACAACACGCTGCACGCCTTCCAGCACCGGCCCTTCATCGAGGCGGTGGAGGCAGCGGCCGAGCTCCACGCGGCCGAGCCCTACCTCGCGGAGTCGCGCTACCACGCCGAGCTCGCGGCCGGACGGATCCGCCGCGAGGACCTCGAGGCGGAGCTCGAGGCGGCGCTGGCGCGGGAGGGAGCGAACGCGGGCGACGCGCGTCTGGCGGGCGCGCTCACGCGACGGACCTTGTGGCGCCACCTCCTGCTATCGCCGCCCGAGCCCTCGTCCGGTCCGGCGCTGCGCTGGCGGCTGAGCGACGGCGGGCGGGGACGCCGGCTGCGCCAGGGCCTGGCCCAGGAGGCTCGGTTGAGGATCACCGCCACCTCCCGGCGCTGGCTGACGCGTGAGCTGGAGCGCGGCGGCGAGCCGGCGGCGGCCCTGGCGCTGGTCGGCCTGCGGGAGGAGGTCGTGGCCGACGCCGCCTTGCGAGAGGCAGCGGGATGTCCGCTGGAGCGGGAGGCGCTGGAGCGAGCCCTGTGGCGCGACCCGGAGTCGCTGGCGGCGGTCGCCCTGTGGACCGCCAGCCGGCGCGCGGCCGCCCTGGCCCCTCGCTCGAGCGCGTCGTCGCAGGGCGGGGGCGCGCCGCCGGTGCGGCACCGCGATCGGCTGCTGGCGCTGACGGGGGAGGACCCCGACACGCGCGTGCACCCGCTCCTCATTCGGTGGGTGTCCGCGTTCCTGGACCAGGGCGTCGCCTACTGGCCCCTCCCCGGCCGGGAGCGAGGGCTCTTCAGGGCGGTGTGCGAGCTGTGGGCCTTGCCCGGCTTCGTGCAGGAGCCCTGGGCGAAGGGGCTGGGCCGCGAGTGCCAGGAGCTGCTCGCGCGGGACGCAGCGCCCGCGGACGTGGCGCTCGAGGTGCTGGACGATCTGGGCGTGGCGTCCGCGCAGCGCGAGGAGTATCTCGAGCGGACCCTGCTGGCCCTGCCCGGCTGGGCGGGGATCGTGCGGGTGCTCGAGGAGCGGCCGGAGCTGGCTCCGACGAAGGCGCCCGCGGCGACCCTCATGGACTTCCTGGCGCTCCGTCTGCTCCTCGACCGGCGGGCGGCGACCGACGTGGCCCGCCGTCACCTGGGCCGGCAGGCGGACCTGCGGCGTCTCCCTCCCCTCCCTCCCGTTCCGCCCGAGGAGCCCGAGGCGACGGCCTGGCTCCTGCGGGAGGTGGCGGAGTCGGCTGGCTGTGCGGCGCCGGACGTCCTGGCCTGGAGCGGCGATGAGGTGCGAGCGCTGCTCGGTGAGATCGCCGCCTTCGGCGCCTGGCGGCGGCGCCGCCTGTGGCACCTGGCGTACGAGCGGCGGCACCGGGACGAGGTCGTCGCGGCCCTCGCCCACCACCGCGCCCAGGTCGCCACCCAGCTGGCCGAGCAGGGGCCGCCGCCTCGGGCACGGATCCAGGTCGTCTGCTGCATCGACGAGCGCGAGGAGTCGCTGCGCCGCCACCTCGAGGAGCTGGGGCCGCAGTTCGAGACCTTCGGCGTGGCCGGCTTCTTCGGCCTGGCGGTCGAGTTCCGCGGCCTGGACGACCTGCACTACGCCTCGCTCTGTCCGGTGGGGGCGGCGCCGGCCCATCAGATCCGCGAGGTCCCCATCTTGGACCACGAGCCGGCCCACGGCAGGCGGCGGAGCCGGCGGCGAATCATCGGGCAGCTCGCCTGGAGTGAGCTGCTCCACTCGCGGCACCTGCTCGCCGGCGCCGCCACGACGCTCAGCCTGGGCCTGCTGAGCGCCTTTCCCCTCGCCGTCCGGACGCTGTTCCCCCGCTGGACGGCCCGGCTGCGCCGGCAGCTCCACGACGCCGTGGTCCCACGACCGGGGACGCAGCTCACGGCGCTGCGCGAGCCGGCGGTGGACGAGGGCCGGGAGAAGCCGGTCGGGTTCACGGTGGAGGAGGCGGTGCAGCGGGTGGGCAAGCTGCTGGAGGACATGGGGCTCACCCGCGACTTCGCCGACCTGGTGGCGGTGATCGGGCACGGGTCCTCGAGCCTCAACAACCCCCACGAGTCGGCCCACGACTGCGGCGCCTGCGGCGGTCGCCACGGCGGCCCCAACGCGCGGCTGTTCGCCGCGCTGGCCAACGACCGCGCCGTGCGCGCCGGCCTGCGCGAGCGGGGGATCGACATCCCCGACCGGGTGGTGTTCGTCGGGGGTCACCACGACACCTGCACCTGCGCGGTCACCTTCTATGACCTCGAGCGGGCGCCCGACTCGCACGGGACCCTGCTCGCCGAGCTGCGCGACGGACTGGAGCGGGCGCGGACCCTCAGCGCCCACGAGCGGTGCCGGCGATTCGAGGCCGCGCCGCTCGACCTGACGCCCGCCGAGGCCCTGCGGCACGTAGAGGAGCGGGCGGAGCACCTCGCCGAGCCGCGGCCCGAGTACGGCCACGCCACCAACGCGGTGTGCCTGGTGGGGCGGCGCCTGTGGACCCGGGGGCTGTTCCTCGATCGGCGGGCGTTCCTGGTCTCGTACGACCCGACTCAGGATCCGGACGCCGAGCTCCTGACGCGGATCCTGGCCGCCGTGGGGCCCGTGGGCGCCGGGATCAACCTGGAATACTACTTCTCGTACG
>JAWLGW010000946.1:0-3291 GCA_041690735.1 Planctomycetota bacterium | reverse complement strand
CCTTGGTGCGGTGCTCCTGTGAGCGCTGCTTGTTGACCGTCCGCGCGGCGATCTCCTTGGCGCGCTTACTCGACTTGCCGCGCTTCTGCGCGCTCTCCTTGACGTGCTCGTACTGACGCTCGTCCTTCTTGCTCCAGGCCTTCGGCATGGCTGCCTCCCTTCTTCTCTCGGGAGCGGCGCAAGCAGCCTGCCAGCGGCGCGGCAGGCGCTCATCCGCAGCGCGCTGGGACGGGCGCGACCGAAAGGGGACAGGGCCACCCCGCCCGGCGGGCGCCGCCGCGCTGGGCGCGCGGTCGCTCGCCGGGCGGGCGCGGGCCCCGCGGCGGCCTAGTTCCCGAACTCGTCCGTCCGGTCCTCGAGCTCGTCGGCCCGCTCCTCCAGCCGGTCGCCGCGCTCCTCGATCTCGTCCTGGGCCTCCTCGCTGGCCTCGTCGATCTCCTCGCCGGTCTCCTCGAAGGTGTCGTCCTCGTAGTCGTAGTCGTAGCCCTCGTCGCAGCCGGTCATGGGCAGGGCGGCGGGGGCGATCAAGAACAGCGCCACGGGAAGAGCCCGCAGGCCGCTCAGCAGCTTCCGGATCATCTCAGACCTCCTCTCGTCGATTCGCCGGCCGGCCCGCCCACGCGAGCACTACGGCGGCTGACTGACGGGCAGGAGCAGACGCAAGGCGTACGCCCAACCCCTCGACGTCGCCGTCCCCGGATCCGGCCGGGCCGCCGCTGTCCCACCCCGGCGCGCGCCGCGACTCGGGTGACCCCCTCTGGTGGCGCGGGCGCCGCAGAGCCAGGCGGCGGCGCGCGCCATCGTGCGGTCGCCACTCGCGCGGGGCGGGGCGTCGTCGCCACGCTGACCCAGGAGTGGGGCGCAGCTGCGGCGGCGCCGCCGCTCCTCCCCGCGGCCGCGCCGGCGTGCGGTGGCACCGCCCTTGCACCTCCTCGCCGCAGGCCAGCCTGGAGGTCGCCCATGGACGCGGGAAGCAGGTGGAGGGAGTCCCGGCGGAGGGCGCGCGCCGGCGGCGAGCGCCGGGCGAACGCGCCGGCGGGGGGCTCGGCGGACGGCGGCCGGCCTTTACGGATCGCGCAGGTGGCGCCGCTGTTCGAGAGCGTCCCCCCCCGCCTGTACGGAGGCACCGAGCGGGTGGTCGCCTACCTCACCGAGCACCTGGTCGCGCGAGGGCACGACGTCACCCTGTTCGCCAGCGGCGACTCGGTGACCCGGGCGCGGCTGGTGGCGCCGGTGGCCCGCGCCCTGCGCCTCGATGGCGCCACCCGGGACGGGATCGCGCCTCACCTGCTGGAGCTGGAGCTCGTCACGCAGGCGGCGCAGGCCGGGCTGTTCGACGTGGTCCACGCCCACGTGGACTACCTCAGCTTCCCCCACCAGCGGCGCCTGGCGACGCCGGTGGTCACGACCCTCCACGGCCGGCTGGACCTGCCCGAGCTGCCGCCCCTGTACCAGCAGTTCGGCGAGGTGCCGGTGGTGTCGATCTCGGACGCGCAGCGCCGCCCGCTGCCCGCCGCCCGCTGGGTCGGCACCGTGCACCACGGGCTGCCGCGCGACCTGTACCGGCTCCACCCTCACCCCGGCGACTACCTGGCGTTCGTGGGGCGGATCTCGCCCGAGAAGGGCCTCCCGGACGCGGTCCGGATCGCCCTCGCGTGCGACATGCCGCTGCGGATCGGCGCCAAGGTCGACCCCGCCGACTGGGCGTACTTCGAGCGCGAGGTGCGCCCCCTCCTCGACCACCCCTTGATCGAGTTCGTGGGCGAGGTCGACGAGGCGAGCAAGGAGGAGCTGCTCGGGGGCGCCCGCGCGCTGCTGTTCCCCATCGACTGGCCCGAGCCGTTCGGCCTGGTCGTGATCGAGGCCCTCGCCTGCGGCACGCCGGTGATCGCGCGCCCCCGCGGCTCGATCCCCGAGCTGCTCCGGCACGGAGCGACCGGATTCCTGTTCGAGGAGCTGGACGAGGCGTGCCGGGCGGTGCAGGCGCTGGACGCGATCGACCGGACCGAGTGCCGCCAGGAGTTCGAGCGCCGCTTCACCGTGGAGCGGATGGTCGCCGACTACCTCACGATCTACCGCACCCTGGTCTCGGTCCGCCGGAGCGTGGTGGCGTGAGCTCAGGGCGCGGACCGCTCGAGCAGGTGATCCGCGTCGACGACCGGTATTACGTACTGGCCGCGGCGACCCTGGCCGACCACCGGGTGCGGGTCCTCAAGGACCAGGAGACGTTCGCGGTCCTGGACCGGTACGGCGACCTGCAGCCGGTGGCGCCCGGCTACCAAGGCCTGTACGTGGGGGGCACCCGCTACCTGAGCGCGCTCTCGCTGCGGGTGGAAGGTCACCGACCACTGCTCCTGGGCTCAACCGTCCGCGACGACAGCGAGGTCCTCGAGGTGGACCTCACCAACCCCGACCTCGACCTCGGCGAGGAGCAGGGGGTCCTCAAGGCGGACACGATCTACCTGCACCGGTCCAAGCTGCTGGTCGACCGCAGCTGCAGCGAGGAGCTGCGGCTGCACAACTTCGGCCAGGCGGCGGTGACGCTCCAGGTGACCTTCTCCTTCGCCGCCGACTACGCGGACATCTTCGAGGTCCGCGGCTCGCTGCGGCCCCGCCGCGGCGACGACCTCGAGCCCGAGCTGGAGCGCGACCGGGTGACCCTCGCCTACCGCGGCCTGGACGACGTGGTCCGGCGCACCACGCTCCGGTTCGTCCCCACACCGGCCTCCATTGACGCGACCTCGGCCCGCTATCGCGTCGACCTCGAGCCCGGGGCCGACGCCCGCATCGAGGTGCTGGTGTGCTGCGAGGAGGCGCGCGACGACGGCCCCGCTGCGAGCTGCGACGTGCGGTCCCACCAGCAGGTCCTGAGCGACTCGACCGCCAAGATCGCCGCCATGCGCGCCCGGTGGTGCGAGGTGTCCTCCTCCAACGAGCTGTTCAACGCCTGGCTGGCCCGCTCGTTCGAGGACCTGCGCATGCTGACCACCGAGACCGCTCACGGTCCCTACCCCTACGCCGGCACCCCCTGGTTCAGCACGGTCTTCGGTCGCGACGGGCTGGTCACGGCCCTCGAGACCCTGTGGGTCGACCCCGGCCTGGCGCGCGGGGTCCTGAGCTTCCTCGCCGCCCACCAGGCGACGGAGTCCGACGACGAACGGGACGCGGAGCCGGGCAAGATCCTGCACGAGATGCGACGGGGCGAGATGGCCGCGCTGGGGGAGATCCCCTTCGGCCGCTACTACGGGAGCATCGACTCCACCCCGCTGTTCGTGTACCTCGCAGGCCTGT
>JAWLGW010000945.1:0-3292 GCA_041690735.1 Planctomycetota bacterium | reverse complement strand
TCAGGACCGCTACCTGGGCCTCGACCCGGGGGTGTGGTAACTCTCGCGCTCGCGCTCGTGGTCGTGGTCGTGGTCGCCTTCGTGCTCCTCCCCCTGAGTCCCCGCACACCGCCCAATCCGAGGGCGTCTGCCCGTAGAATCCTCACCCCGGGGGAGGAACGTGACCATGGAGCTGCAGCCCATCGCAACCGACACCGCGCCTGCCGCCATCGGCCCCTACTCACAGGCCATGAGGGTCGGCGACCTCGTGTTCTGCTCGGGGCAGATCGCGCTGCCGGCCGGCTCGGGCAGCGTGCTGGTCGGGGACGGCGACGTGGAGGCGGAGGCGCGGCAGGCGCTCGCCAACCTGCGGGCGGTGCTGGAGGCGGCCGGCTCGAGCATGGACCGGGTGATCAAGACCACGGTCTACCTGGTGGACATGAGTGACTTTCCCCGGGTCAACGCGATCTACGAGGAGGCGTTCGGCCACCACCGGCCCGCCCGGGCCTGCGTGGCCGTCGCGCAGCTCCCCAAGGCGGCTCGCGTCGAGGTCGACGCGGTGGCGAGGACCCGCTGAGGCCCGCGCTCCAAGGCCGCGCGCACCACTTCGCCTCCGTTGACAGGGCGCGCGCGCGCGGTCACCATCTCCTCTGGAGAGCGAATGCCTGAGCAGCTGCACAAGATCCGCATCAAGAAGGTCCTCGGGCCGATCAACGCCGGCACGGCCGTGCTGTTGGGGAACGACGACAAGACCTTCGTGATGTTCATCGGCACCTACGAGGGCGCGGCGATCCTCCGCGAGCTCAACAACGAGACCCCACCCCGCCCCATGACGCACGACCTCCTCGGCTACGTGCTGTCGGGGTTCGACATCACGATCAACCGCATCGTGATCTCGAGCATCGTCGACAACACCTTCTGCGCCACGCTGGTGCTGGAGCAGAAGTGCGTCGACGGCGACGAGGAGTGGAACGGCAAGCGCAACGAGGTGCGCATCGACGCGCGCCCCTCGGACTGCCTGGTCCTGGCGCTCAAGGAGAGCGTCGACATCTACGCCACCGACTCGGTGCTGGAGAAGGTCCACGACATCTCGGAGGGGATCCAGCTCCAGGGCGGCCTGGGCGGCGACCCGCCCGGCAAGTCCCAGGGGCCGTTCGGCCTCAAGGAGCTCGACCTGACGGGGCTCAAGGACCAGTTCGACAACATCGACTTCGACGACATGCTCGACAAGGGCGAGGACGAGGTGTGAGCGCCGTCGGACCGACCCGGTAGAACCGCGGGGTCCCGAGCTTCGACCCCCGGCCCCGAGGAGCCGCGCGCTCATGTCCGAGCCTTCCGAGTCACGCCCCCTGGCCGTCCTGGCCGACCTCGCCGCGCAGGTCCGCGCCCACGCGGAGCTCGATCAGCTGCTCGGCTTGCCCTGCAGCCCGGTGCCGCTGCTGCCGCCCCTGGCGGTCGCGGCCCATCCCCGACCCCAGCCCGCTCCGGCCGCACGCCCCTCGGCGCCCCGGCCGGCCCAGCCGGCCCCCGCTCCCGCGCCCCAGCGGCCCGCGCCCCAGCGGCCCGCGCCCCAGCGGCCCGCGCCCCAGCGGGGTCCTGCCCCGGCGTCGCGCCCTCAGCGGATCGCCCCGGCGCCCGTCGCCAGCGACCCCGCCGCCCTCGCCGCGCGGCGCGCCCAGGGCGAGGCGGCCCTGCACCGCCTCGCCGATCGCATGGCCGGCTGCACCCGCTGTCCGCTCCACCAGGGCCGGACGCACCTGGTGTTCGGGCAAGGCGACGCGGCGGCCGAGGTGGTGTTCGTGGGCGAGGGCCCGGGCTACCACGAGGATCAGCAAGGGCTGGCCTTCGTCGGCCCCTCGGGCGAGCTCCTCTCCAAGATGATCGAGGCCATGGGCCTCACCCGCGACGAGGTCTTCATCTGCAACGTGGTGAAGTGCCGGCCCCCGAACAACCGCGCGCCGGCCCCCGACGAGATGGGCACCTGCCTCCCCTTCCTGCGCGAGCAGCTGGAGATCATCCGACCGCGGGTGATCTGCGCCCTGGGGCGCACGGCCGCCCTCGGGCTGGGGCTGATCGGTCCCAACGACAGCCTGGGCCGGAGCCGGGGCCGGTTCTACGACTGGAACGGCATCCCGACCATGGTCACCTACCACCCGGCCTATCTGCTCCGGCAGCCGAGCGAGAAGCGCAAGGCGTGGCACGACTTGCAGGCGCTGTTCCCGTACCTGTCGCGCCGGCGGGGGTAGATCTCCCCTTCCCTCGTGCCCGTGCCCGTGCCCGAAGCGCTGCGGGCACGGGCACCGCTGCGCACGAGCCACGAGCACGAGCCGCGATGACCAACCCGCGACCTTCGCCTCGCGCGCGGGTGACCTTCACCTGACACCCTCACCATGGATCGTGCCGCGCTCCCTCGCGCACCGTCCAAGGCATCGAGTCGGTCGTCGGGCAGACGGGGGGGGCGGCGCGGATCGCCGTAACCTACCCTGCTTGACAGGGTTCGGAGGAACCTCTAGAATTCGCGCCCTCGGCCTAAACCCTTTGCGAATAAAGGGGTTGGGCTTCGTCGGGGGGACCCCGCGTCGCGGCTCGCGGCGCCCAGCAGGGGGGTTGGTATGGCGTCGGTCTGGGGCATCGACATCGGCAAGGCGGCCCTCAAGGCGGTCAAGCTGCGCCGGACGAGCGAAGGCCTCGAGATCCAGGCGATCGAGCACATCGCCTATCCGATCGAGGAAGACGAGGACGAGCGGCAGGAGCAGCAGAGCGAGGCGCTGGCGAGCTTCCTCGCCCAGCACAAGCTCGGCGCCTCGGACCAGGTCGTCGTGGGGATCCCGGGCCTGCAGGCCTTCAGCCGGTTCATCAAGCTGCCGCCGGTCGACACCAGCAAGGTCGGCATGATGGTCCGCATGGAGGCCCAGCAGCAGATCCCCTTCCCGATCGACGAGGTCAACTGGGACTACACGATCCTCCCGCCCGAGCCGGGCGAGGAGCTCGAGGTGGGGATCTTCGCCACCCGCAGCGAGCTGATCGACGGCTTCCTCGATCACCTCAAGGAGCAGGGCCTCACCCCCGACGTGGTGACGATCGCGCCGCTCGCCGCCTACAACTTCGTCCGCTACAACAGCGAGGAGCAGGAGGGCGCCACCGTCATCCTCGACATCGGCGCCGAGCACACCGACCTCGTGATCATGGACGGGGACCGGTTCTGGATCCGCAACCTGCGCATCGCCGGCAACGACATCACCAAGGCGCTGGCCGAGCGGTTCAAGATCCCCTTCGCCGAGGCCGAGAAGCTCAAGCGCTCGTCGTCCAAGAG
>JAWLGW010000944.1:0-3293 GCA_041690735.1 Planctomycetota bacterium | reverse complement strand
GGCGGAGGCGCGGTTCAAGGAGGCGGCCGAGGCCTACGAGGTCCTGTCCGACTCCGAGAAGCGGGCGCGCTACGACCGCTTCGGCCACGCGGGGGTCGAGGGGGTGGGGGCCGGCGCGGCCTCCTTCGAGAGCATCTTCGAGTCCTTCGGAGACCTGTTCGGCGGCGGCTTCTTCGAGAGCTTCTTCGGCGGCCGGGCGGGCGGTCGCCGCCGCGGGGCGCGCGGCGGCGCCAGCCTGCAGATGGAGCTCGAGGTCGACTTCTTGGAGGCGGCCAAGGGCGCCACCAAGACCGTCTCCTTCGAGCGCCAGGAGCCGTGCCTCGAGTGCCAGGGCTCGGGGGCCAAGAAGGGCACCAGCCCCGTCACCTGCGACACCTGCCGCGGGCGCGGCTCGGTGATCCAGGCGACCGGCTTCTTCCAGATCCAGACCACCTGCCCCGCTTGCCGCGGGCAGGGGACGATCATCAAGGAGTTCTGCCCCACCTGCACCGGCGAGGGCCGGGTCGGGCGGCAGCGGGAGTGCACCGTCGACATCCCGGCCGGGATCGACGACGGCATGCGCCTGCGCCTGGCGGGCGAGGGGGAGCCCGGCGACCCCGGCGCCCCCGCGGGCGACCTGTTCTTCGTGATCCGCATCCGCCCTCACGAGTTCTTCGAGCGCCAGGATCGCCACGTCCTGCTGGAGGTGCCGATCACCTTCACGCAGGCCGCCCTCGGCGCCGAGATCGACGTCCCCACGATCGACGGCAAGGAGACGCTCAAGATCAAGGCCGGCACCCAGTCCGGCAGCCTGCTCACCCTCAAGGGCAAGGGCATCCCCTCGGTGCGGCGAGGCGAGGGCCGCGGGGACCAGATCGTGCGGGTCGCGGTCGAGGTCCCCAAGAAGCTGACCAAGAAGCAGGAGGAGCTCCTGCGCAAGTACGCCGAGCTGGAGGAGGTGCACGTCTCCCCTCAGCGCCGGTCGTTCTTCGACAAGATCAAGGAATACTTCGAGGGCTAGGGCGCCATGATGACTTCCAACTCCCAGGGCGGGTCCGACACCGATGCGGAGGCCGGCGCCGACACCGGCGCCGATGAGCTCGCGTCGCCCGAGGAGGCGCAGGAGGAGCAGCAGGCGGCGGCCGAGCCCGAAGGGGACGCTGCCCCGGAGGGGCCGTCGCGCTCGCGCGAGGAGGAGCTGACCGATCAGCTCAAGCGCCTGGCCGCCGACTACGCCAATTACCAGAAGCGCGTCCAGCGCGACAAGGCGAAGTGGACCCAGGACGCGATCCGCGGCCTGCTGCAGGACCTGCTGCCCGTGATCGACAACCTCGACCAGGCGATCGGCGCCTTCGAGGGCGAGGTCAAGGACCCGCAGGTCTACCGCCAGGGCGTGGTGTTGGTGCGCGACGAGCTCATGCGCCAGCTCGGCCACTATCAGGTGGAGCGGATCGAGGCGGCCGACGGGACCCCCTTCGACCCCGACCTGCACGAGGCGATCCTGGTCCAGGAGGCGGAGGGGATCGACCAGCAGCAGGTCGCCTTCTGCGCCCGCAGCGGCTACCGCCTGGGCGAGACGGTCCTGCGCCCGGCGCAGGTGGGCGTGAAGAAGCCCAAGAGCGCCTAGGCGGAGGCCTCCGCTCTCGCCGACGTCTCGGAACACGGAGTCTCAACAGGGAGATCTCGACGAAACAGGGAACGGATCGCCATCCGTTCCCTGTTCTCGTTCTCTGTTTCCCTGTTGAGACTCCGTGTTCCAGCAGACGCGAGAGAGGCGAGGCCAGCGCCGCTGGCGCCCCCCTCCCCCAACTTGTCCCGCCAGACCCCCGTGATACGATCCGCGCCCTTGTTCGCAGGAGGTGCCATTCGGTGGAGGCCTTCGACCAGGAGCGGCGCGGGCTGTTCGACAAGCTCGCCGTCCCTCAGAGCATCAACGCGGTGATCGTCGCCTCGCTGGGGCTGTTCGTGTACTGGCTCGGGGTCGTGGCCCTCGAGCGGGTGGCCCCGAGCTCGATCCCCGGCGACACCCACTGCCGCGTCATCGCCGGCATGCTCGGGAACCTGAGCGTGCGCCTGGGCCCCGTGGGCGAGGCGCTGGCGGACCTGGGCGGGTGGCGGAACGCGCGCACCGACTACGACCTGCTGGTGTGGGTGGCCTTCTGGGGCTGGACCGCCGCGGTGTGGGCCTTCTTCGCCGCCGCCGTGCAGCGGATCGCCGCCGTCAAGCTGGCGCGCGAGGAGACCATCGAGCTCAAGGAGGCGCTCCGGTTCGCCGTCCGCAAGTTCCTGCCGAACCTCCTCTCGGTGGTGCTGGTGTTCGGCCTGGTCGGCTTCTTTTGGTTCGTGACCAACGCCGGCGTGGCCGGCGGGATCGGCCGGATCCCCTACGTCGGCGAGCTCGCCGTGGCGATCCTGTTCGGGCTGGTCCTGGTCTCGTCGTTCCTGATCGTGTTCGTGGCCGCCCTGGGGGTGTTGGGGTTCAACATCGCCTCCGCCGCCATCGCCACCGAGGCCTCGGACACCTTCGACGGCGTGAGCCGCGCCTGGACATACCTCCTGGCGCGCCCCTGGCAGGTGCTGCTGACCCTGCTCGCCACGGTCCTCTACCTGGGGATCGTGGTGTTCGCCGGCCAGTACTTCTTGCAGGTCAGCGTGCGCAGCCTGTCCGTCGGCTGGTGGGGCATGGGGCGCGCGCCGCGCGTGGTCGAGGTAGACGACGCCCTGCGCAAGGAGATGGAGCTGCCCCTCTCGGTGCGCCACGTCCTGGTGCCGGGCAAGGCCGACTTCCTGTACCGCCGCGTGGCGCTGCGCCAGTGGCCGCGCGACGAGAAGCTGTACTACCGGCAGGGCCTCGAGCTGGCGCTGGAGCGCTACCGCGAGCACGTCGGCAGCTACCCCGCCGACCTCGGCGCCCTGCGCGAGCCGCCCCCCGGGATCTCCCGCGATCGGTGGCACGGACCCTACCTCACCAGCGAGCTGCCGCTCGACCCCTGGGGTAAGGCCTTCGTCTACGAGACCGACCCCATGCACCCCGAGGGGTACGTGCTGTTCTCCGCCGGTCGCGACGGGAAGCCCGAGACCACGCGGGACAACCTCCCCATCGAGGAGGTCGAGGAGCGGGTGGGGCCGCGCGGACCGCTGCTGGACGTGCGCCCGGCGGTGGAGGGGACCCTGCTCACCGCCGCCAGCATCGTCAGCGTGTGGGTGAACCTGGCCCGGATCCTCCTCTACGGCTACGTCGTCGCCTACTTCCTGTCGGCGCAGACGACGCTGTACTTCCTCCTGCGGGAGGACGTCGAGGGAGACGACTTCAC
>JAWLGW010000943.1:0-3304 GCA_041690735.1 Planctomycetota bacterium | reverse complement strand
GTGGGGGGTGTCAACGTCGTCCGTGGGGGGCGGCGGGGGGGGTGCGGGGGCGCCGCGGGAGGCTGTCGCTCGGGTGAGGGCTCCCCGCGGCTCCCCCCATTCCCCCGCGGCTCCCAAACGGGGCTGCGCCCCCCCGCCGATCCAACTACACTCCCTGAGTGGACTCGGACGCCCCCGATGAGGTCTTGGTGGAGCGCGCCTTGGCGGGCGACGCCGACGCCTTCGGGGTGCTGGCCGAGCGGTACTACCGCATGATCTCCGTGCTGGCCCTGCAGAAGACGGGGCAGCGGGCGGACGCCGAGGACATCGTGCAGGAGGCGCTGATCCGCGCCTACCGAGCCCTCGGCAGCCTGCGCGACGGGGCCAAGTTCGCCGCCTGGCTGTACAACATCACCTTCAAGCTGTGCATCGACTGGAGCCGGCGCCGCGAGCGGCGGGAGGGCACCTTTCAGCTGGGGGATGACGCGCTGGTGCGCGCCGAGTCGGGGCGATACCGCCGCGGCGAGGGGGACGTCAGCCAGGCGCTGGAGACGGCCGACGAGCACCGCAAGGCGCTCGGCGCCATGGGCGGGTTGCCCGAGAAGTACCGGCTGGTCATGACCCTGCGCTACGTGCGCAAGATGTCCTACAAGGAGATCGCCCTGCACCTCGGGGAGCCGACCGGCACGGTCGCCAACCGGCTGCACCGCGCCATGAAGATGGTGCAGCACCGCCTCGACGCCGACGGCGGGGAGGGGGCCTCGTGACGGGCTGCAGCTTCCTGCCGCTGACCGAGCGCGACCTCGCCGACGGGCCGGAGCCCCTGTCGAACGACGAGCAGGAGGCCCTCGCCGCCCACCTGGCCGAGGGGTGCCCCGAGTGCGAGGCGCGGATCGAGGGGGGCCTCGAGGAGGCGGAGCGGCGGTGGGGCGGCCTGCTGGGCGGCACCCTCGACGCGGCGGGCGACGCCATGGAGCCAGCCCGCGAGCGGGTCCTCCTGCAGGTGCGGGCGCGGCTCGCCGACGACGAGGCCGTCGCCACCCGGCGGCGGGCGCGGCGACGCATTCAGCGGGTGCTGGTGTACGTGACCCTGCTGGTCCTGGTGTGCCTGCTGGTGATCGCCTACGCCGGGCTGCGGGCGGCCCTCCGGCTCACGGAGGTCCGGGCGCAGCGGGAGGCGGTCGCCGCCGAGCTGGCGGCGATGCAGAGCGCCCTGGTGCGGTACGTCCAGGACGGGGGCGCGATCCCGAACAGCTGGCCCGAGCTGCTGGAGGCCCTGCAGCGCCCCCGCCGCGACGGCCGCGCCCCGTACTACCGGTTCGACGCCGAGCGGCTGCGGGGCAGCGAGTACCTGGACGGGTTCGGGCATCCGTACCGCTACCTGGCGGTGGGGGGGCGCGCGCTGCTGTACTCGGTGGGGCCCGACGGGCGGGACCAGGGAGGGGGCGGCGGCGCCGCGACCCCGCCGGTCGACGACGTGGGCCAGGCGATCCAGTTCGTCCGGTGAGGGGCCGGCGGTGAGCGGCAGCGACAGCCGGGCCGGCGCGTGGCGCAGCGAGGAGGACTACTACTTCGCGCGCCTGGCGGTGTCGCTGGGCTACCTCGAGCCGGGGGCGGTCCAGCAGGCCCTGGCGGAGCAGGGGCGCGCCCTGAGCGCGGGGCAGGCGCTCCCGCTCAGCCAGGTCGTCATTCGGGCGGGTCGCCTGGCGCCGGCTGCCCTGGTGCACCTCAAGCACGAGATGATGCGCTGCTACCACGCCTGCCCCGCCTGCGGGGCAGGGCGCTACGCGGCGCCCGGGCCGCAGGTCCGCACGGAGCCCTGCCTCCGCTGCGGAGGCCCGGTGCCCGTGCCGGCGGCGGGGTCGAGCATGACCGGCTCGCGGGTCATCCAGCGGCAGGAGGCGCTGGGCAGCGGGCGCTGGCGCCGTGACGACGGTCCCCTGGGCGCCTCGGGGGAGGTGCAGCAGGCGCCCCGCCTGTTCGCCCACTACGTGCTCGAGGCCGAGGTGGCCCGGGGCGGCATGGGCGCCGTGTACCGGGTGCGCCACGCGCAGACGGGCGGGGTGTACGCCCTCAAGGTGCTGCTGGCGGCCGAGAAGGCCACCCCCAACCAGGTCCACCGCTTTCAGCGCGAGGCGCGCGCGCAGCAGGAGCTCGACCACCCGGGGATCGTGAAGATCCACGAGGCGGGCGAGTGGGAGGGGATCCTGTACTGCGTCATGGACCTGGTCGAGGGGACCGACCTCGGCCGGGCCCACGCCGCCATGAGCATCGAGGAGCGGGTGGGGCTGCTGGCGCAGGTGGCGCGGGCCGTGCACCACGCCCACGAGCACGGATACGTGCACCGGGACCTCAAGCCGGCCAACGTCCTCCTCGACCGCGAGGGGCGTCCCCGCGTCACCGACTTCGGCCTGGCCAAGAACCTCGACGGGACCACCCAGCTCACCCAGGAGGGCGCGGTCCTGGGCACGCCCTACTACATGTCCCCCGAGCAGGCGACGGGCCAGCTCGGCGCGATCGGTCCGGCCTCGGACGTGTTCTCGCTGGGCGTGATCCTGTACGAGCTGAGCACCGGCGAGCTCCCCTTCGTGGCCGAGGGCGCCATGGAGCTGTACCGCAAGATCATCGAGCTGACCCCCGACCCCTTCGCCGGCCACTCGATCATGGAGCCCCTCCTGGAGCAGGTGTGCTTCAAGGCCCTGGAGAAGGACCCCGCCCTGCGCTACCCGAGCGCGGCGGCGTTGGCGGACGACCTCGAGGCCTGGGTGCGAGGCGAAGCCCCGCAGGCGGCCCGGGTGGGGTCGGCGGCGCGGGTGGCCCGCAAGGTGGAGCAGCACAAGCGCTCGGTCCTGGCGCTGCTGGGCATGACGATCGCCGGCCTGGCGGTCCTGGTCGCGCTCGCCGTGGGGTTCACGCTCGCCCGCCGGCACTACCGCGAGGCGCAGGCCGCGGTCGAGCGGGAGGCGACGGCCAAGGCGGCGCTCGAGCAGGCGCTGGCGCAGCGCTCCACCGTCGCCCTGGCGGATGCGCTGCGCACCTTCGACGACGCCTTGGCCGCGGCGGAGGCCGCCCTGCGCGCTCCGTCGGAGGACGCGCCGGAGCCCGTCCTCGTCGCGCGGACCGTAAAGGCGCTGAGGGCGCGGGCGGCCCTGGGGCTCGAACAGGGCCTGGGTGGCGAGGCCCGCCGCGCGCTGGGGTGCCTGGACCGGGCCGCCGAGCTCAGCGGCGCGACCGCGGACCCTGAGGCGCTGACGTTGCGGGTGCGGGCGGCCCGCCGCCTCGGCGCGGAGGAGCAGGCGGCACAGGCGCTCGCCGAGCTGCAGCG
>JAWLGW010000942.1:0-3307 GCA_041690735.1 Planctomycetota bacterium | reverse complement strand
GTAGGCCTCCTGGGCCCGTTTGCCCCGGGTGTTGATGGTCCGCAGCTCGGCCTGGACCCACACGCCGCGCTCGGTCTCCTTGGAGACCACCCCCACGAGGTCCTCGACCACCTCCACGCTGGTGGCGCCAGGACCTAGCCGGATCCCGACCTTGCGCCCCACGAGCTCGTGGATGCTCTGCGCGCGCACGCGCGGCAATGCGCGGGGCGCGAGCGCCGCGCATAGGGCGCCCGTCGCGAGCGCCAGGACCAGCGCCAGGGGGGCGCCGCCCGCCCGGCGCAGCCCGCTCGAGCCCCCGCTCAAGCCCGGGGCGCCGTGCCGAGGGTGTAGGACTCGTGCAGCGCCTTGAAGGCCTCGCGCCAGCTCCAGGCGTCGAGCACCCACCGCTCGAAGTCCTCCAGGGGCAGGTCGACGGCGTCCTGCTCCTCCCACTCCAGGATGGCCAGCGCCCGGTCGTACTCGCTGAGGTGGTCCACGGGTCGCTCGAGGTCGATCGCGTGCGACACGTCCTCCTTGCGCTTGGCCCGCTCCAGCTTGCGCGAGAGGACCGTCACCAGCTGCCCGCGGTAGCCGGCGAGGGCCTCCTGGTACTCCCGCTGGTGCCGCTCGCGGTTGCTCTGCAGCTGCTCGATCAGGCGGGTCTTGCTCACCCGCACGGTGCGCGACTCGTGATGCATGGGTCTCCTCCGGAGGGGGGACATGTTAGTCCCTCCGCCGGCCCGCGCCAGCGGCCTCGAGGACCCCTTACGGAGCCCTCCGCCCGCTCTGCACCGCCAGGGCCTCCTCGCGCCGCCCCTGCTGCAAGAGGGCCTGCGCCCACTCGGCCCGGCCCATCTGGTGCTGCGGGTCGAGGGCGCAGGCGCGCCGGGCGTCGCTCTCCGCCTCGAGCCACAGACCGCGGGCGAGCTGCACCCGGGCCCGCCCCAGCCAAGACCAGCGGTGGTCGGGGTACAGCTCGCCCGCCCGGCCGAAGTCGGCGGCCGCCTGCGCGAGGTCCCGCATGGGGCCCTCGGCCCGCAGGAAGTGGCCGCGGTAGAAGTAGGTCTCCCACCAGTGGGCGTTCTGCGCCAGGGCGCGGTCGAAGAAGGTCCTCAGGTTCTCCTGGGCCGGCTGGCGGACCGACCAGCTCAGCACCAGGGGGACGATGCTGATCTCCGACAGCGCCAGCGGCTGCACGGGCGACTCCGCCAGGCAGCGGCGGATCGCCGCCAGCGCCCGGGAGGTCTCGCCGAACCTCCGCTCGTTCTCGACGGCCCGGCGGCCGCGCCAGCCGAGCCGAAAGAAGTAGCCGGCCCGCCCGCGGGCAGCGCGGAAGGCGGCCGCCGCGGCGAGGTCGTCGGCCCGCCAGCGCTCCTCGCGGCCGCGGTCGCGCTGCACCCAGGCCCGCACCTGCAGCGCCCAGGCGTCGCCGTCGTCCTCGAGCAGCCGCCGGGTGAGCGCCTCCTCCGCGCGCCGCAGGCGCTCCTCGCGCGCCGGCGAGCCCGCTGGCGCCGCGACCCCTTCGCGCCAGGCGACCAGCCCCGCGGCCAGGGCGACCGCCGGCGGCGGCCCGGCGCAGCGCGCGGCCTCGGCCAGGAGCGCGTCGGTCTTCGACAGGGGGCGCCGGTGGCTGAGGAGCGCGTGCAGCCCCCGCAGCAGCGGCGCCCGGGCGTCCTGCGGGGCCAGCTCGCTGGCGCGCCGCAGGGCCTGGTCGCTGGCGGGCAGCTCGTTCAGGGTGCGCCGCACCAGGGCGAGCAGCAGGCAGGCCTGGTGCTTCTGCTCCTCGGAGGCCTGCGGGTGCTCGGCCACCCGCTCCAGCGGCGCCACCGCCTCCCGGCTCTCCAGCGCCAGGTCCAGGGCCTGCCCGCGACGCAGCAAGACGCCCGGCGCGTCGGGGGAGACGGCGACGAGCTCGCGAGTCACCGCCGCGAGCTCCTGAGCCCACTCCGCCGCCGCCGCGTCCTGGCTGGCCGTGAAGGCGGCGAACCGGGCCAGCAGCGCGTCGGCCCTGCCCAGGCCGGCGGCCAGCCGCTCCGCCGCCGTCCGCAGCGCGCCCAGGCGTCGCCCCAGCTCGGTGCCGGGCTCGGACGGCGCAGCGCCCTGGACCCGGTCGAGGCGCATCAGGGCCTCCTCGACTCGACCCCGGCGCAGGGCGACCTCGGCAGCCAGCACCTCCCCCGACGGATCCACCGGCGGGTCCACCGACGGCGCCACCGGCGGGTCCACCGACGGCGCCACCGACGGGTCCGCCGCGGCGGCCACCCCCCCGTCGGCGGCCCTCGCCGCCACGGTCGCCCCGGCGGGACCCGAGGAGTCCGGCGCAACCGGACTCGGCGCGCCGCTGCCCGTGAGGGCCCACCCCCCGCCGCCCGCCAGGGCCAGCACCAAGGCCGCCGCGCCCACGGGGAGCCAGGGGGAGCGGCGCGCCCGCGCCGTCCCCAGCCGCAGGCGGCGGATCTCCGCGCCCAGCGCCTCGGCCGACGGGTAGCGCTGGCCCGGCTCCTTGGCGAGGGCGCGCAGGACCACCTGGTCGTGGGCCGGTCCGAGGGTCGGGACGAGCTTCGACGGCCGCGGCGGGCGCTCCACCAGGATCGCCTGGTACAGCGCCATGGGCGTGCTGGCCCGGAAGGGGACCTGCCCCGTCAGGGCCTCGAACAGGATCACCCCCAGGGCGTACACGTCGGCGGCGGGGCCGACGTCCTTGTCGGCCCGCACCTGCTCGGGCGCCATGTAGACCGGCGTGCCCAGCTCGGTGCCCGTGCGGGTGAGCCGCTCGCGCTCCGCCGTGTCGCGCGCCAGGCCGAAGTCCCCCACCTTCGCCTGGCCGTCGCGGGTGACCAGCACGTTCGCCGGCTTGAGGTCGCGGTGGATCACCCCCCGGGCGTGGGCGTGGTGCACCCCCTGACACACCTGCTCGAGCAGCTCGAGCCGCCGCCGCAGCGGCACCTCGTCGTCCGCCAGCGCCGCCTCGAGGTCGCGACCGTCGACCCGCTCCAGCACCAGGCACGGGACCGGCCCCTCCACGTCGCCGCCCAGCAGCCGCACCACGTTCGGGTGGTCCAGGGTGCGGGTGAGCTCCAGCTCCCGGCGGAAGCGCGCCTGCCGGGTGGCCCCGGGCGCCGCGAGCAACACCTTGAGGGCCACCGGCTGGCCTTGGGGCCCGTGGGCGGCGAACACGGCCCCCATGGCCCCCCGCCCCAGCTCGCCCTCGATCCGGCAGCCGCACACGACGTCCCCCGGTCGGGGGAGGCGCGCTGGCTCGGGGAGGGAAGGACCACCGCCGCTGGTCACGGCGGGATCGTAACGCCTCCGCCCGGGCGCCTGCAGG
>JAWLGW010000941.1:0-3311 GCA_041690735.1 Planctomycetota bacterium | reverse complement strand
GAAGAGGATCGCGAGCCGACGGCGAACTGACTACGCCACGTCGGTGAACACCAGCTCGGGGCTGATCCGCCGGGCGGCGCGGCTGTCGAGCTCGCTGCGGAACAGGGCCAGGTGGCGCCCGCGCGGGTCGACCGCCACCACCGCCGAGCTGTAGGTGAGGGTGTCGGGGTCGCCTTGCAGCCAGGCCGAGGTCTCGAAGACGTCGACCGAGAGCACCGTGTCGCAGTTGTACTCCTGGCGCAGGCGGTGCTGGATCACGTCGAACTGCAGCCGCCCGACCGCCGCCAGGACGCGCTCCCGGCGGGGGCGCAGCAGCTCCACCAGCTGCACCGCGCCCTCCTGCACCAGCTGATCGAGGCCCTTGTCGAACGACTTGCGCCCGCCCACGTCCTTGGGGCGAATCCGGCCCAGAAAGGTGGGCGCCAGCTGGGGCAGGGGCTCGTAGTCGAACCCGCCCTCCAGCGACACCGTGTCGCCGATCGCGAACACTCCCGGGTTCACGATCCCCAGCACGTCGCCCGGGAAGGCCTCCTCCACCGTCTCGCGATCTCGCGCGAACGTGGCGTACGGCCGCGCCAGGCGGACGGGCTTGCCGGTGCGATGGTGCCGCACCACCATGTCGCGCTCGAACCGCCCCGAGCACACCCGCAGGAAGGCCATGCTGTCCCGATGGCGCGGGTTCATGTTGGCCTGGATCTTGAACACGAAGGCGCTGAAGGGGCCCTCCACCGGATCGACCCGCACCTCGCCCTCTCCCTCCGCCTTGCGCGCCTCGCGGGCACCGGGCGCGGGGGCCAGATCGACGAAGGCGTCGAAGAAGTCCTCCACCCCGAAGTTGGTCAGGGCGGAGCCGAAGAACACCGGCGTCAGCTCGCCGGCGAGGAAGCGATCACGGTCGAAGGGGTTTCCGGCGCCCTCCAGCAGGTCGAGCTCATCGACCACCTCCTCAAGCCGCTCTGCCCCCAGCGCGTCCACGGCCTCGTCCCCGTCCAGGGGGAGCCGGCGCTCGTGCCGTCGGGCCGCCCCACCGCCCGGGCTGAACAGGACCAGCTCGCGGCTGTCGCGGTCCACCACGCCCTGGAAGTCGCGCCCGCCGCCGACCGGCCAGTTCATGGCGGCGGCGTCGATCTCGAGGACCTCCTCCACGTGGGTCAGGAGCTCCAGGGGCTCGAGGGCGTGGAGGTCGAGCTTGTTGATGAACGTCAGGATCGGGATCCCGCGGCGCCGACACACGGCGAACAGCTTGCGGGTCTGGAGCTCGACGCCCTTGCCGCCGTCGATCACCATCACCGCGCTGTCGGCGGCCATGAGGGCCCGGTACGTGTCCTCGCAGAAGTCGTTGTGCCCCGGTGTGTCGAGGATCGTGATCACGGCGTCCTTGTAGGGCACCTGCATGGCGGAGCTGGTGACCGAGATCCCACGCTCGCGCTCGATCTCCAGCCAATCCGAGGCCGTCGCCTGCGAGGTCTTGCGCCCGCGCACCATGCCGGCGGTCTGGATCGCGCCGGCGTACAGCAGGAGCTTCTCGGTGAGCGTGGTCTTGCCCGCGTCCGGGTGGCTGATGATCGCGAACGTGCGCCGACGCGACACCTCGTGTCGCAGACGGCGGGTGAGGGGGGTGCTCGAGGCGGGGATGATCATGGGTGGGCACACGGTGAGGGAGGGAACGACGAGAGGACGGCCCGAGCTGCGGGCGCTCCGCCCGGGCCTCGGCGGCTCCGCGACGCGGTCGCGTCAGGTCGCCCGACGAGGCTCGAGCGGCGAGCGCGGCGAGAGACCGCTCCGGGAAGGCCCCCGCGGGGCGGGGATCGCCTGGCCAGAGGGGCTCGCGCCGCGCCAACCGTGTTCGCAGTTACGGGGGAGGGAGCGTTCCGGTCTCGCGAGTGGAGCGGACCGCCGCAGAGCAGGAGCGGCTAGGAACGAAGCTATGCATGAGCAGGGGTAGGGTAACCGTGGCGCGTAAGGACGTCAACCACTGGCCCCGCGCCCCCTGGTCAGCGAGCGCGATCGGTGAGGTCGAGCTCGAGACCCGGCGCGTCCGAGAAGATCAAGTCGCCGTCGCGCCCGAGGAAGCAGCGGACCTGTTCGCCCCGGATCACCAGGAGGTCGTACGTCACCTCCGCTCCCTCTTCCTCCACGTCGAAAACCCAGGTGTCCCCTTGGGTGCGGAGCGAGAGCCAGGAGCCCCGGTAGCACACGCGAACCGCGCGCGAGTCGACGGTGATCCGGAGCTCGTTCCCTCCGATCGAGAGGGTCACGTCATAAGCGAGAGGGTCGGACATGGGTGTGGCCCCGACCGCCGAGAGGAACCCATCTCGCGGTGAGCGGCGGATCATGATCGTTGCTGGCGGTAGCGTCAAGCCGCTCCCCCGGACGATCGGACGTCCACGAGGACGCGGGCGGACGACGCCCTCCGACGGTCCTCGGTATCGCGCCTCATCACCCCGCGTGGGGTCGGGGCCCTCCGGCAGCGCCAGTACCCCCTCAGCGGCCGGACCGCGCGACCAGGGGTGTCCGCAGCACTGCGATCCGCTGTTGCGCCTCGCTCAGGCACTCCATCGCCTGCTCGACGGCTACCAGCGCCTGGGCCTGCCCCCGCTGCGCCGCCTCGAGCGCGATCTGCGCAGCCTGAGCGTTCCGAGCCGCCTCGGCGGCGGCGTCCGCCGCCGCCTCGCGCCGGCGACGCGCTTCGGCCAGGACCACCTGCTGTCGCTCGACCTCCGCCACGATCGCAGCCAGGGCCTCGCTCGCCGCGACGCGCAGGTCCTCCGCCGAGGCTGCGAGGTCCGGGCTTTCGGCTGCCTTCGCGAGCCGCTCCGCCGCGGGCAGCGCCTCGTCGAGGTGCTTGGCCGCCGCCGCCGCGTCCCGGTGGCGGTGGATACGGAGGCTCAGGGTCTGCTCGGCCGCCTCCACGGCGGAGGTCGCCTCCGCGAGCGCTGCCGCGGCCCGCTGCGCGGCGCTCGTGGCCCGCTCCTCGGCCTCGGCGCGCCGGGCGCGCTCCACCTCGGCGGCCTCCGCCGCGCGCCGGGCCTCGGCCCGCGCCCGCCAGGCGTCAGCCAGCGCCACCTCCGCCTGCCAGCGGGCGACCTCCGCCTCGGCGCGGGTCACCGCCTCCTGCGCGGCGCGCCGCTCGGCGCCGGCGGCGTCCGCCGCCGCCCGCGCCGCACCTGCGGCCCCTCGCGCCGCCTCCAGCGCCGCCGCGGCCTCGGCCGCCGCCTGCTCGCGCGCCGCCCGCCGGGGCGCCTCGGCAGCCTCGGCGGCCTGGAGCTCCAGCTGCCCGCCGGGCTGCGCCGCCGCGAGGGACGCCTGGC
>JAWLGW010000940.1:0-3311 GCA_041690735.1 Planctomycetota bacterium | reverse complement strand
CGCACCGATCGCGCGCCCCTCTCGAGGCCGCTGGCTCCCCTGCCGTTATCCACCGACGTGCTGCGCTGCGCCGACCTCGACCTGATCCTCCCGCCGTTGCCCTCGACGCCCACGCCCCAGAAGGGCGCAGTGGCCGAGCTCCCCGACGGGCTCGGGTTCCCTTTCGACGGGCTCGCGCCCGCCTCCCGGTCCCCCTCGCTCGAGGCCGACGGAACCATCGCGTTCCGCCAGCTTCACCGACTTCGAAGCGTTCTTCCCGCTGCGAGTCCGTTCGCTCCGACCCGGGCGAACCCGCGCCGGAGGCCGATGCCCTCCTGGTCTTCCCTCCCCTTCAGAGTCCGTCCCTCGAGCCTCGGAGCCTGGTGACCTGCCCGGCCGCGAACGACCGGACGCCGCTCTTCCCCCGACGGGCCGAAGCCCGCCGCGCTGGAGCGTGCGACCCCGAGGACCAGCAGCCCTCGGAGTCGGGTGGACCCTCACCGCCTACGCGAAGTGGACGGCTTCGAGTCGCTCGGCGGATTCCGACCCCCTTCGAGGCCGGTCCGCGCCGCCTCTCGGCGGCGTCTCCTTCTCCCCTGACCTTCGCCCGACGACCCACGCTTGGTCGGCCGCCCGGTTGGCCTCCGGAGCTTCGAAGTGCTCGAGAGTCGACGATCTCCGCAGAGACCGCCCGCCTCTCATGGGGTTCCTTGCCTCCTCGACGTCCTCGAGGCTGAAGAGACGCGCCGGCCCTGGCTCATGGGTTCACCGGGAACACGAACCGCCCGTCTCCGGACGTCCGCCGCTCCCTTCGAGCCGTCGCGCGCCCCCTCCCGGAGGGCCTCGTCGCCGTCGTTTCGGCGTGTCAGCGGGAACCGCTCCGCGCCTGACGGGAGGAAGAATACGCCCGGCCACCCCCGCGGCAAAACGCTTTCTCCGCGGGGGCCGGCGCTGGCGGTGTGGAGGTCGCGAGCCCCGCTGTTCACACTCGCCGCTACTCGTTCGCCGCTCGCGCGGCGCTGGTGGAGAGGGTGGGGAGAGGCGTCCGATCCCGCCTGATCAACTTTCTTCGTTTTCTTGCTAGGCAGCTTCGCGGCCTCCGCAGCAGCCCGGCGCGAGGAGCCGAGGGCTGCGGCGGCCTGACGATCCAACCTCCGTTGCCACCTCGAGTTGGTGCACATCGGCGGTCTCCGGCGAGGCCTCTTGGCGACGCAACCCCTAGGGGCTCTAAGCGACTTTCGCCGCGCGCAGGCGGCTGATTCGAGCCGCCCGCGTTGTCGCGCAACGAGTTGAGCTCAGCAGGCGGACGCCGGGCGGAGCTCGCGCCGCCTCCGCCTCACCGTCGCGTAGCGGCCGTCGCCCGCCTGAGCGTGGAACCGCAGGAAGCACAGCGCCCCAGCCACGACGCACACGTGCATGAGCTCGTGGGGCCCCACCGCGCCCGGCAGCAGCACCGGCGCCTCCGCCGAGTCCATGAAGCCGCCGATCGTCCCCAGCAGGCCGCCCGCGAGGAGCGGCAGCATGGCGGCCGTCCCCAGGCGCGCGCGGACCAGCAGCAGCGAGGGGAAGCCGGCCCAGCCCATTCCGACGTACAGGAGCGGGCTCACCCACAGCGGCAGCCGGTCCAGCAGGCACACCTCCAGCACGCAGCCGATCACCGCCAGGCTCCACAGCCCCCGCAGCTGCCGGCGGTACCACCGCTCGGGGGCCAGGGCCACCAGGATCGGCGTGAAGGTGGCGGCGAGCGCCAGCCAGATCGAGCCGTGGTCGAGGCGCCACAGCACGCGCCCCAGCGGGTGGTCGCGTCCCAGGGCGTGGTAGGCGCCGCTGAACAGGAACATGGAGCCGACGCCGGCGAAGTACACGCCCAGCGCCACCTGGTGGTGGGGGTCGCGGCGGGCGCGCCCGATCACGAAGGGGGCCACCGCCAGCCAGAAGGAGGCGGCGGCGAGGTGCGAGGCGGCGCTGAACGGTTCGGCAAGGTCCACGGCGGATCGGGGCCCTCGCAGGCGCGGCGGCTGCGCCTCAACCTAGCCCGGCGAGCGAGGGCGCGCAAAGGCGACGGGGCTATCGCGCCGCTTCGATGAGGTCCGCCAGCAGGCGGGCGTAGTACCGCCGGGCGCGCGCGGTGTCGCGCGCCACCTGCGGCAGCTCGAAGTGGAGCGCCCGGCGGGTCACGTCGGGGTGGAGGGCGCCCTCCCGCTTGGCGTCGCTGGCCCGGAAGTAGAAGGGCACCAGCCAGCCCTCGTACTCGTAGCGGTCGTCCAGCCGGTCGATCGCCAGGGGGACGCGCAGGTCCGCCGGGAGGTCGCGCTGCAGGCGATCCCACTCCCGGGCCAGGCGCCGGAGCGCGTCGCGGGTGAACCCGCTGGTGGCGAGCTCCACCGCCTCGATCCGCAGCGTGCTCCCGCCGGCCCTGACCCGGCGCGCGTGGCCGTGGATCTCCACCAGCAGGTCGAGGCGGCCGGAGCTGACCCGCCCTGCGCGCCCCAGTGCCCGCAGGTAGTCGCCGAACACCTCATGGGCCCGCGCGGTGTAGCGGTCGTCGCCGAAGCGGTAGCCCAGCCAGGGGCGCTCCGTGGGCCGGTTGACGTCGAACCAGAACCGATAGGGCTCGGACCGGTAGCCGATCGCGGTGACCCAGCCCCAGTCGAGGCGGTCGGCCACGTCGCGGGCCAGGTCCTCGGTCCGCTGGTCGTAGCCCCCGTGGGGCGCCGCGACGACGCGGCCCGCGGCGTCGGGGGAGCCGAGCCCGAGCGTGAGCTGGGTGCAGATCACGAGGGGGAGCAGCGATCCGATCGACATGGAGGGCAGGGTAGGGAGTGCGGCGCGCGAACATGTCACGAGCACGTAAAGCGGGTCCCGCGTGCCTCTTGAAGGCCACGTCCAGAGACGACTCCAGCACTCTCGTCGGTCCTCGCCGCGGCTGGCTTGGTCACCCGCGCTCGCGCTCGTGGTCGTGGTCGACCACGACGACGACGACGACCACGAGTGCGACATCTCGAGCCCGGTCCGAACATCACCGACCAGGACTGCTCGATCTCTTCCTGGACGCGTCCTTACCGCAGCGCCTGCTCGACCTCCTCCCACCACTCGGCCTTGGGGTGGGCGGGCCCGCGGCCGGCGGCCAGCGCCTCCGCCAGCACCGCTCGCGCCGCAGTCAGCTCGCCCCGCCGCACGTGCACGGTCGCCAGGAGGGCGCGGGCGTGATCCCGCACCGCCGCCCGGGCCTCCCCCTCCTCGCCCAGCCGCGACGCACGCGCCTCGGCCTCGTCGCGCGCGGCCGGCGCCAGTCGGGCCGCCTCGCCCAGGGCGCCCCGCCGCAGCATGGC
>JAWLGW010000939.1:0-3315 GCA_041690735.1 Planctomycetota bacterium | reverse complement strand
GGCTCCCGCGGGCGCGTGCTCCGCGTGCTCGTGGTGAGGGTGGTCGGGGTGATGGTCGCAGGCGGTCAGCGTCGCGGCGACCAGAGCGGCCAAGATCGATCGCTGCACGGGAACCTCTCTCTCCTGTCGGTGCGGCCATGAAACGGGTGCCGGCCAGCGAGTATTCCGACGCCTAGATCCATTATCGCGGGGCGCGCTCGCGAGGGGCGATGGCGAGCCGACCTGGCATCGCTGACGCGGCGTATTCAGGTGCTTTTCAGGGAGTTCGGGCGCCGCTCCCAATCTTCGGTGACGGATATCTCCCATGGCGTCCGGAGTTGGGAATTGCCTCTTAACCCCTTTGTCCTTGGGCCATTGATCTTCTTGGCCGGACCGCGTCGCGGCGCTACCATTGCGCGCCTCCCGCACCCGAGGAGTCCTCATGCGCGCCCACCGCTCCCTCGTCCTGCCCTTCCTCCTCGCTGCCCTCACCGGCTGCGGCGGCGCCGGGAGCGGCGGCTCCACCGCCGCGTCGACCGTGGCGGCCTCTACCAGCGGCACCGCTCCGGCCCAGGTCACGAGCAGCACGAGCAGCGCCGGCAGCACCGGCAGCACCGGCAGCGCCGGCAGCACCGGCCCCGATCGCGATCCGCCCGCGATCACCGTCGCCACCCCGGCGCGCGGCGCCTTCGTGACCGGCGCTCTGGCGCAGGTGATCGGACAGGTGCAGGACGCCTCGGGCGTGGCCTACTTCCTCCTCAACGGCTTGCCGGCGGCCCTCGACGCCAGCGGCGGGTTCGCCGAGGTGCTCACCCTGAGCCCGGGCCTGAACGTGATCGAGCTGGAGGCCGCGGACCGGTGGGGCAACCGGACCCGCACCGCCCTGTCGGTGGTCGCCGGCGACTTCCTGCCCGACACCCAGACCGTCGGCGACGCGGCGGCGGTCCGCCTCAACCGGCCCGCCTTCGACGCGATCGAGCGGCTGGCGGCGGCTCAGCTGGGCGGCGCCAGCCTGTCCCAGACGATCCTCGCCCAGAACCCGCTGTACGCCGGCGGCGGCGGGTTGGCGACCCTGCAGGTCGACGCCACCAGCGCCAGCTTCGGCACGCCGCGGCTCGACCTCGATCCGCGGGCCGGGTCGCTGCGGGTGCGCGCCGAGCTCCCCAGCGTCGACGTGGTGGTGCGCGCCCACGGGAGCCTGGTGGGCATCCCCTACAGCGTCACCACCCAGGTCACCTCCACCCTGGCCGTCGTCGAGGCGGACGCGGTGGTGAGCGTGAGCCAGGGGCAGGTGACGACCCAGCTTCAGAACGTGGCGGTCGACCTGCAGGGCTTCCGCTTCGACATCAACAACGTGCCCGGCTTCCTCGAGCAGCTGGCGCGCAACGCGGTGCGCGGGATCGTGGAGCGGCAGGTCCAGCGGCAGGTCGAGCAGGTGGTGCCCGTCGAGGTGAACAAGGCGATCGCGGGGGCAAACGGGCCGATCACCCAGACCGTCCTCGGCCGGACGGCCACGCTCCACCTGATCCCCACGGCGGTGGTGTTCGACCCCGACGGCGCCTCGATCCTCACCGACGGGGACATGACGATCGCGCCCCCCGCGGGCGTGACGCTGCCCCCGCTCCCCACGGTCCCAGGCTCCCTGTTCACGGCCGGGGCGCCGCCGGTTCACCCGCTGACCCAGGCGCTGCACGTGTCGGCGAACGACGACCTGCTCAACCGGATCGGCCACGCCGCCTGGCGGGGCCGCCTGCTCGACCTCACGATCGACCAGGCGCTGGTCGCCCAGCAGGTCACGCTGCCCGCCTGGCTGCAGCTGGACGCCTTCTTGCTGACCGTGTTCTTCCCCAGCCTGGCGCCGCACCTCAACCCGGCCGACCCGATCGAGATCGAGATCGGATCCCTCACGCCGCCGGTGTTCACCACCCAGCCGGCGCCGGGCCTGCTGCGTGGCGGCCTCGGCGAGCTGGCCTTCCGGGTGTACGTCGCCCCGGCGGGGCGACCGCGGGACCTGGTCCTCGAGGCCAGCCTGCAGGTCGAGGCGGGCCTGACGGCGCGGCTCGCGCCCGGCGGGCTCCTGCAGGTGGAGCTCGACGGGCGCCCCACGGCGGTCACCGACGTGCACACCACCCCGATCGCGCCCCTGAACCAGCTGGCGGTCGAGAACCTGGTGGACTTCGTGCTCCCCCCGGCGCTGCAGCTGCTGACCCGCTCCCTGTCGGGCTTCCCCCTGCCCGTCACCCCGGGGCTCACGCCCACCAACGTCACCGTCGAGGCCGACGGTCCGCAGGGTGACTTCGTGACGGTGCGCGGCGACCTGTAGCGGCCCGCGCGATCAGGGGCGCTCCGGCGCGTACTCCCACAGCTCGCCCGGGTGCTCGGCGGCCTTGCCCACCTGGCGGGAGCCCCCGTACAGCACGACCACGGCCCGGTTCGGGTCCCACACCAGGCCGTGCCACGCCAGCGGGCCCGGGGTCTCGATCGGGTGGCGGCGGCGCCACCGCCCCTCCTCGAGGACCCACATGTCGCCGAGGGCCTTCTTGTTGTGGCCGCCGTACAGCAGCAGGCGTCGACCGTCGTGGACCGCGGCCGCCGCCGAGCGCGCCTTGGGAGAGGCGCCCTCGGGCGTGAGCTCGGTCCACCGCTCGCCGTCCCAGGCCCACAGGTCGCGCAGCAGGGTCTGCCCCGACCAGCCGCCGTACACCAGCGTCCGCCGGTGCAGCGGGTCGTAGGTCATGGCGTGGCTGCTGCGCGGCGCGGGCCCGAGCTCGAAGCTCCGGTGGGTCCACACCTCCCCGTCCCACTCCCATAGGTCGCCCAGCTCTTCGCCCTTGGCGAAGCCGCCGAACAGGACGACCACGCGCCGCTCGGGGTCGTAGGTCATGCCGTGCCAGGCGCGGGGCACGGGGCGAGCCTCGCCCCGGGCGCCCTGGCTGTGGATCTCCCAGCTCGAGCCGTCCCACTCCCACAGGTCGATCAGCCGGGCCTGCTGATGGTCGTTGCCGGCGAAGATCACGTACCGATCCCGCGCGGCGTCGTAGGCGGCGGCGTGGGCGAAGCGCGAGTGGGGGACGATCGTCGCGGGCAGCTCGGTCCAGGCCTCGCCGTCGTAGGCCCAGGTGTCGTTGAACAGGCCGCTGAGGGACCCGGACCAGCCGCCGAACAGCAGCACGCGCCGACGCTTGGCGTCGTAGGCCAGGGCCGCGCGCATGCCGTCGCGGGGGGCGGGGGCGGGGGAGAGCTCGCGGCGCACCCAGGGCCGCAGGTCGTCGGCGATCGCCGTCCCCTCGGGGTGAGCAGGGAACTCCTGCAAGAAGGCCTGCGCCGCCCGGTAGC
>JAWLGW010000938.1:0-3315 GCA_041690735.1 Planctomycetota bacterium | reverse complement strand
CTCCGCCACTCCTGGCCCCTGGCCGCGCTGCTCGCGCTCGCGCCTGCCCTCCTCGCCGCGCCTCCCGCCCGCGCCCTGGCCGAGGACGAGGGTGACGGCGATGCCGCCCGGGCGATCCGCTTCGGCGGCGCGCTGGGCCTCACCGGCATGCAGGAGCTGGTCGACGCGCGGGTCCCCTCACTGGTCTCGGTGCGGGGCACGATCCACTACGACCTGGCGGTGAGCGACCGCGACCTGCAGGCCGAGCGGGAGGTGTCGCGGCAGACCCAGGAGCACGCCTTCACGTTCGTGGCCGGGGCCTCGGCGCTGGGCCTGCTCGACGCCGCGATCCGGATCCCCTGGACCTACGCCCGCTTCGACGACCAGGTCAAGGGCGGCCCCGAGCCCACCGCCGAGACGATCCGCGGCTGGGGCGACGTGGAGGTCTCCGCCAAGCTCGCCCTGGGCCTGGGGCCGCTCACCCTGTCGCCCTTCCTGTACGGCCGCCTCCCCTCCGGCGAGCCGCGGGTGCGCGACCTGGCGCGGTTCGAGTACGGCGTCGCCGCCACGGTCGCCCTGCTCAACGACTACCTGGCGGTGCACGGCAACGTGGTGGGCCTGCAGGAGTCGGGCGGCCTGTCCGCCTTCCGCTTCCGCCTGGGGGCCTCGTTCGTCGTGTACTCCGAGCCGGACCTGCTGGTGCGGATCTACGGCTACCAGGACGGGATCGAGTACGGCGGCCCCGACGAGGCCGACCTCGACCTCGAGGTGGGGGCGCAGGCCCTGCTGTTCGAGCTCGTGACCCTCGAGGTGGGCGGCACCTACCGGCTGCGGGACTCGGGGCACGTCGACCGCCGCGCCCGGCACCGCCTGCGCGACGACCTCGGCCTGCTCGAGTCGCCCGAGGTGGAGGACGCCCACAGCTGGGGGCTGCGCCTGGCGGTGGGCTTCGCCTTCTAATCGCTCTTGCTCCGCAGGTTGGCGGGCACCTTGATCTCGATCGTGCTCAGGCCGGCCTCCGCGGGGAGGCCCTGGTGGAAGGTCAGCCGCAGGTCGCCGACCTCGATCCGGGCGCCGTCGTGGAGCCGGGCTCGGTCGGCCACCGAGGCGCCGTCGAGCACGACCCGGGCCTGACCCGGGGCGGCGTTCACCAGCTGGAAGCCGCCGTAGCCGCGCACGATCAGCGCCGCCTTGGGGGGGCCAGCGGCGCTCAGGTCGAGCCCCTGCGCCGAGCCGATCTGGAGCAGGTCGCGCTGCAGGCGGAGCGGCTCGGCGAGCCCCTCCACCAGCAGGTGTCCCTTCTCGGGGGCGCGCCGCTCACGCTCCGCGGCCTCGCCCCCGGCGCGCACCGCGAGCAGGGCCTCGCCGCCGTCGCCGCCGCTGCCCTCGTCGGTGCGCACCGTGACGTGGAACTGGCCCACCCCCAGGGTGTCGCCGGTCTGGAGGGAGGCGCTGGTGGAGATCCGGGCGCCGTTGAGCGTGGTGCCGTTGTGGCTGCCGAGGTCCTCGACCGCCCACCCGCGGCCCGCCTCGAGGTGGAGCCGGCAGTGGTAGCGCGAGACGCTGCGGTTGTCGATCTGGACGTCGTTGTCGGGGTTCCGGCCCACCCGCACCAGGTCCTGCTCCAGCCGAAACTGCCCCACGGCGTGCCCCTTGAGGGTCACCACCAGGTGGATCACTCCCCGGCTCCCGCGCCGGCGCCCGCTCGATCGGACGGCTCGTCGCCTCCCTGATCCCGCGCGGCCGGGACGGCCGAGGCGCCCTCTCGCTGCTGCGCGACCGGCGGGGGCGTCGTCTCCCGAGGCGGCCCCGGCTCGGGGGCCTCGGGCACCCAGGGCAGGCCCAGGGGGCTCAGCGGCGAGGCGAGCACCGTCCCCAAGAACGTCCCCAGGAAGATCCCGGGGGCGAACACCGACGACAGGTAGAACTCGCGCTCGTCCTCCTCGGGGTAGAAGGCGGCGCTGAGCGGCCAGGTGATCAGCGCGAACGGCAGCCCGGCGACGAAGCCGACCGCCAGCCCGGCGTGGAAGGGGACGTTCGCCACCGGGTTGGGCGCGAAGGTCGCCGACCCCCACCTGAGGAAGTCGTGGGCGGCGCTCCCGGTCGATCGGCAGCCCGAGAGGGCCACGAGCGCCGCCAGCGCCAGCCGCGGGAGCTGTCCAGCCGAGCGTGGCCTGGAGCGGGGCAGCGTAGGCATCCGCGCCTACTTGCTGAACCGGTCGAGGTGAGCCTGGGCCTCGGCCGCCGGCCGGTAGCCCAGCTCGAGCGCCGAGCGGAGGTCGTTCTGGGCCGCCAGCTTCTGCCCCAGCTCGCCCTTGGCGTAGCCGCTCACGAAGTAGGCCGTGGCGTGCTCGGGCTCCTTCTCGAGGGCCAGCTCCGCCAGCTCCAGCGCGTCGTCCCAGCGGGCGACCTGCAGCGCCTTGTAGGCCTCGCCCACCAGCTCGGCGGCGGAGCGGGGATCCTCGACCAGCCCCAGCTCGTCGCGATATCTGGCGATCCGGGACCGCAGCTCGCCGTTGGGATAGGTCGCCAGCTGCTCCTCGGCGTAGACGAGGGCGCGGTCGAGGTTCTCGCCCTCCAGGTAGGCGAGGCGCTCCCACACGAACTCGGGCACCGGCGCGTCCGGGGCAGACTCGGCCGCGTCGGCCGTCGTCGGATCGACGGCAGGCTCGACGTCGTCCCCCCTGTTGAAGAGGACGAACCCGCCTCCTGCCAGAGCGAGGACGACCACCAGCAGGACCAGCGGCATGGGGTTGCCCCCGCCCGATCCCGGCGCGGCGGCCGTACGGATGATGTCGAACTCGGGCTTCTGGGGCGCAGCGTCAGAGCCCTGGCGCGGCGGAGTCTCGTCGCTCATGCCCCTGTCCTACCGGCTGGCCGGGGGACCGGCAAGTCGAACCAGCGCGCCAGCTCCAGGCCGCTCCAGGGCGCGGCGCCGCGGTGCACCTCCAGCGCCTCCCGCTCGACGCACGCCACCTCGTGCACGTCGATCGCCAGCCAGCGGTGCATGCGGTTGCCGTTGGACAGGAAGTAGTAGTCGAGCTCCAGCCGGGCGGAGTCGCCGGGCGCGACCTGCTGCTGGCGCTCGTAGACGTGGAAGCCGAGGCTCCCGTCGCGCTCGAGCCGCGTCAGCTGCACCTCGGTGGGGTGGAGCACCAGCGGCAGCCGCTCGAGCACGGTGGCCCGGACCAGGTGCTCGCTGACCCGGCCGCCGCCGTGCATGTGGCGGTATTCGCTGGCGCGGAACTCGGTCACCACCGCCCGCGCCTCCGGCGGGAGGCCGTCCGGGAGGAACAGGTGCTCGCGCCCGTCGAGGCGCCGCCAGGCCGGCTCCAG
>JAWLGW010000937.1:2072-3321 GCA_041690735.1 Planctomycetota bacterium | reverse complement strand
CGGCGGGCGTGGCGGTGGCCACCGTGGGGACGCCCCCCAGGGCCGCCTCCAGCCACTTGAGCTCGCTCTTGGCCCGGGCGAAGGGGGTGGGCGCCAGGGGCGCGAGGTTCACGTCGAAGGTGGCGAGGAGGGTGGGGAGCTCCGTCCAGGGGACGGCGGACAGGGACCGGACCCGCGCGCCGAAGGGAGCCAGGAGGGGCGGCAGGCGGAGCGGGCCGATCACCGCCAGCTCCACCTCGGGGCGGCGGGTCAGCAGGTCCGCCAGGGCAGGCGCCAGCTGCGCCACGTCCTCTTCATGGGTCGGGCTGCCGCTGGCGTAGCCCAGGAGGACGCGCCCGGGAGCTGGCGCGGGCGCGCGAGCCCGGGCGGCGGCGGCCGCCATGGCGGCGCTGAAGGCGTTGGGGAGCAGGCGCGCCGGCGGCCCGCCCAGGGCCTCCACCCGCTCGCGCAGCGGCTCGGTCGCCACCCAGGCCACGTCCGCCAGCGCCAGCGCCTGCCGGTTGGCTGCCTGCCAGCCGCGCGGCAGCAGGTCGCGCACCGGCCCCTCGAGCCGCTGCTCGGGGTCGAACACCAGGTCGTCGGCGTCGTACACCACCCGCCCGCCGCGCGCCCGGCAGCGCTCCACCAGGCGCACCACCGTGGGCGTCGCCGGGGCCACGTGCAGGAGCAACAGCTCGCAGGCCTCGGCCCACACCTCGGCCCGCCGCAGGTCGGGGTCGTCGGCCCGCACCACCGCCCCGGCGCCCCCCAGCCGCTCCAGCGCCTCGACCAGGTGCTGACACCGGTAGCGCCCGGCGCTCCCCCCCGGGCCCGTCACGGCCAGCAGGCGGGGGCGCTCGGCGGCGCTGGCCAGCCGCGCCGCCGGGGAGGCCGCCGGGCGGAGGGCGGCGCTAGCGTTCAGCAGCGTCCGGGTCGCGGCGGTCCAGGCGCGCTGACGGCGGCTGCCGAGCGGGATCAGGCGCTCCTTGTGGGCGCGCAGGGCCTCGACCAGGCGCCAGGCGGTGGAGCCCTGGATCTCGTCGAGGTCGGCCCGGGCGCGGCTCAGCTCGAGCTCCAGCCGCTGCAGGTAGGCCTGCGGGTCGTGTTCCTCGCGACGAGCCATGCGCCTCCCGCGCGTAGCGGGGACAGTATCATTCGCGGCGCGAGCACGAGAGGCCGCGGCAGGGATGCCTCCGGCCCTCCTTGACGTGCCCGCGCCCGTGGCCCCGCCCCGGCCCCCCCGGCGTCGGGCCCCGGCCCGGGCCCGGGC
>JAWLGW010000937.1:0-2062 GCA_041690735.1 Planctomycetota bacterium | reverse complement strand
GTATCAGGCGCGGGGGGGGCACGAAGGCGAATGGTCGACCTCCTCCGTGAGTACTGGGACCAGCGCACCCTGGTGTGGGTGCTGACGCGGCGGCAGCTGATCGCCCGCTACCGCGGCACCGCCCTCGGCTTCCTGTGGACCTTCCTCCACCCGCTGCTGCTGTTCGCGGTGTACGCCCTGGTGTTCGGGGTGTTCGTGCGGGTGGACCTCGAGCGGTATCCGGCCTTCTTGCTGGCAGGGCTGCTGCCCTGGACGTGGTTCGCGCAGGGGCTGGCGATCGGCACCACCGCCACCCTGGCGGACGGGCCCTGGATCCGACAGGCGGCCTTCTCGCCCGCGATCCCGCCCCTGGTGATCGCCCTGTCGGCCCTGATCAACTTCGTGCTCGAGCTCCCGGTGGTCCTGGGGATCCTGCTGGCGCTCGGCGTTCGGCCCGGCCCCTCCCTGGCTCTGCTGCCCCTGGTCGCCGCCCTGCAGTTCGCCTTCGGCCTGGGCCTGTCGCTGGCCACCAGCGCGCTGGCGGTCCGCTACCGGGACACGATCCAGCTGCTGCAGGCCCTGCTGCCGATCTGGTTCTTCCTCACCCCGGTGATCTACCCCTTGACCCAGGTCCCCCCGCGCTACGTGTGGCTGCTCGACCTCAACCCCATGACGCACCTCGCCGTGGCCTACCAGTCGGTCCTGTACGCGGGGGAGCTGCCGTCACCCGGTCGCCTCGCCGCGGCCGGGGCTTGCGCTGTGGCGGCGGTCGTGGCCGGCAGCGCGGTGCTGAACCGGCTGCGCGACCGCATTCCGGAGGAGCTGTGAGCGCCGCCCCGGTCCTGCGGCTGCGCGAGGTGAGCAAGACCTTCCGCTACCGCCCCTACGCTCGCGGCACCCTGACCCTCAAGAGCGCCCTCCTCGACGCCCTCCTCCTCCGCCCGCGGCCGCCGCGGGTCACGGTGGAGGCGGTGCAGGAGGTCTCCCTCGAGGTGGGGCCCGGGGAGGCGCTGGGCTTGATCGGCCCCAACGGCGCCGGCAAGACCACCTTGCTGCGGCTGATCGCCGGCGTCTACCGCCCCGACCGCGGCACGGTCGAGGTGCGCGGCCGGCGGGGGACGCTCCTCGACCTCGGCGGCGGGTTCCACCCCGACCTGTCCGGCTACGAGAACGCCGAGGTGTCCGCCCTGGTGGGGGGCATGAGCCGGCGGGAGTTCGCCGCCCGGATCGAGGGGATCGCCGCCTTCGCCGAGCTGGGCGAGGCCCTCGACGCCCCCGTGCGGACCTACTCGGCGGGCATGACCCTGCGCCTGGGGTTCGCCGTGGCCACCGCCCTCGAGCCCGAGCTGCTGGTGGTGGACGAGGTGCTGGCGGTGGGGGACCAGCGGTTCGCCGAGAAGTGCCTGGCGCGCGTGAGGGAGCTGCGGGCGCGGGGGGCGGCGCTGATCGTGGCCGCGCACGGGCTCGACCTCGTGGCGGGCTTGTGCGACCGGGTGGCCTGGCTCGACGGCGGGCGGGTGGTCCAGCTGGGGGACGCGGCCGAGGTGTGCCGCGCCTACCGGGCCGGCGCAGGACCTGCCGGCGTCCCCGCCGCGCCCCCGGATCCCCGGTAGCGGCCCACCTGACCGGCCGGCTGCGCTATGCTCCGGCCATGCGGCGCCTGGCGGCGGTCCTGATCCTGAGCCTGTGCGCGCTCGGCTGCGAAGCCGAGCACGAGGCCCCCTCGCGCTCCGGCAGCGCCGCCGGCCACACGGCTCCTGGGGCCGCCGCCGCCGCCGGGACCGGCGCCGCGTCGCGGGCCAGCAGCTTCGGGGCGTCGGTCAAGGGCTCGATCGTCGCCTGCGCGGGGCTCCCCCTGCAGGTCGCGGACGATCACGGCGACGGCGCGCAGGACGCGACGCCGCTCCTGCTGGGGCAGGCGGGCTCCGGCCAGCTCGAGACCCCGGGCGACGCCGACTGGTTCGCCGTGGGCCTGGCGGCCGGGCGGCGCTACCGCCTGGAGGTGCAGGGCCTCGTCCCGCCTACCCTGGCGCTGGTCTCCCCCGGCGGACGCGGCGACCTGGCCGCCGCCGATCCGGGCGCG
>JAWLGW010000936.1:0-3323 GCA_041690735.1 Planctomycetota bacterium | reverse complement strand
CCGGCTGCTGGGCTACGCGCCGGCGGTCCGGGTCGCGCTGGTGGTGCTGGGGTTGATCCTGGGCGTCCTCGGGCTCCACTGGGCGCCCGACCCCAAGCAGGCGGGCGCGTCGTAGCGGAGGCGAAGCGCCCGCGCGTCGCCCGCCTTCACGCTCCGGGCGCCGCCTCCTCCTCGGCGATCACCGCCAGCAGGTCCTCGATCCGCGCCACCAGGCGATCGGCCAGCATGTTGTCGCCCTCGGGGTGCACCTGCCGCAGCCCGTCCCGCCCCGCCTCCAGGGCGCCGCGCGTCGCGGCCGCCGCCTCCCCCAGGCGCTCGGTGCGCGCGACGATCCCCGCCGTCGCCTCCACCGCGGCGTTGGCTCGCTCGAAGTCGGGGTCGCCCACCCAGCGGGCAGCGCGCGGCGCGTCGCCCGCCTCGCCGCGCTCCGCGAGCAGCCACAGCGCCTCGGCGGTGACCGGGTCCCGCTCGAGGCCGGCGCGCGCCGCCGCCAGCATCGCCGGAGCCAGGGCGCCCTCCACCTCGACCACCTGCTCGAGCGCCTGGGCGCGCAGCGGGGCGGCGACGGCGGCGTCGGCGGCCAGCGCCACCGCCGCCTCGGCGGCCGCCCGCCGCTCCGCGCCGCCCTCGATCGCGAGCAGGCCCTCGTCCAGGGCGAGGCGCACCTCCGGGCGCGGATCGCTCAGCGCCTCGGCCGCGGCCGCGGGCGCCACGCTCGGCAGCGCCCGGGCCGCCGGCGCCGCGACCGCCACGTCGCCCGCGCCGACGAGGTCGCGCAGCAGGGTCAGCGCCCGCTCGCGCCCCGGGCCCGCGGCCAGCCCGCGCACGGCGCGGTGGGCCGCCTCGCGCGCCGGCGGCGGGCCCTCGCGCGCTACCCGCTCGATCGCCGGCAGCGCCTGCTCGACCGGCCGCGCGCCCAGCAGGTCGGCGGCTCGCTCGCGCACGGCCGGCGAGGCGTCGGTGAGGTACGACGCCAGGTCCTCGGGGGCGGCGCCGCCGCGCTCGGCCGCCTCGAGCGCCCCCAGCGTCCGGCGCTCGCGCTCCCGCCGCACCAGCGGGCGCAGCGCCGCGTCGCCGACCAGGAACAGGACGTTGGGCGCCGCCAGCGCCAGGGCCCACTCGAGCGGGGAGCCGCCCAGCAGGTAGACGGCGCCGCACAGGAGGAAGCCCAGCGGCAGCACGGCGCAGCCCCCGGGCGCCCGCCGGTAGCGGGCGAGGTTGAGGAGCGGCGGGAGGCCCACGACCGCCACCAGCAGCAGCGCCAGCCCCGGCCGTCCCTGCGCGATCAGGGGCTCCAGCGCGGGCGCCACGATCGCGACCAGCGCCAGCACGAGCCCGAGCAACGCCACCAGGAGGTCGAGGTTGGACTCGGGGTCGAACAGCACCTGATGGTCTCCTCACGTCGCGACAGGTCTTCGTACACCGTAGCAGTCAGCCGTCCGGCGTCAGCCGTCAGGCTGGTGCCGGCTGGTGACGGCTGCTCACTCCACGAGCCGCTCGACCTCCGAGGCCCGCTTCAGTCGAACCTGACCTTCACCCGCACGTCGTCGCGATACAGGGGCGCCGCCGCCTCGGCCAGCGCCGCCAGCCGCGCGCGCGCCTCGGCGTCGCCGTCGAGGTCGGGGAGGACCACCAGGGTGCGCACGTACAGGTTGCCGCGCCCGCCGCCGCGCCGAGGCACGCCCAGGCCCCGCAGGCGGAAGGTGCGGCCGCTCTGGGTGCCGGGCGGCACCTTGAGGCTCACCTCGCCGGTGGGCCCCTCGAAGGCGATCGTGGCCCCCTGCAGCGCCTCGGCCAGGGTGATCGGCACCTCCACGTGCAGGTCGTCGCCGTCGCGGCGGTAGGTGGGGTGCTCGAGGACGCGCACCTCGATCAGCAGGTCCCCCGGCGGTCCGCCGGCCGAGCCCGACTGGCCCAGCCCCGCCAGGCGCAGGGTCTGACCGTCCTTGATCCCGGGGGGGATCTTGACCTCCACCCGCTCGCGCCCGGGGAGGTCGAGGCGGAGGGTGGTGGTGCCGCCCCGCACCGCCAAGGGCAGGTCGATCGCCAGCTCGGCGCGCAGGTCGGCGCCCCGCCGCGGCATGGAGGTCATGGGGCCGCGGCGACCGAACCGACCGCCGAGGATGCTCCCCAGCAGGTCGTCCATGCTGCCGCCGGTGAAGAACGTCTGCGACCACTGGTCGTAGTCGAAGGGCGTCCCCCCGCCGCCCACGCCGGCCCCGCCCCACCGGCGCATCTGCTCGGCCTTCTCGGCGTCGAACCCCGCCTGCAGGGCCACGTCGCCGAACTCGTCGTACAGCTTGCGCTTCTGGTCGTCGGACAGGACGGCGTAGGCCGCGCTCACCTCCTTGAAGCGCGCCTCCGCGGCCGCGTCGCCGGGGTTCACGTCGGGGTGGAGCTTGCGCGCCAGGGTGCGATACGCGGACCGGATCTCGTCGGCGCTGGCGTCGCGCTTCACTCCGAGCACGCTGTACAGGTCCTTGCTGGCCACCGCCGGCTCCTCCTCAGCGCGGGTGTCCGCACCTGTCGATGCCACACAAAGAGAGACGGCGGTCCAACCCTCAGGGTCGGACCGCCGTACCGTTCAACTGAGCGCTGAATCCGCGTTACATGACGTGGAAGTCGTGCGCGCGGACCGTCTTGCGGTTGTTGGCCTTGGCCCGGGCGGCCGCCTGCTCGATGTAGTAGGCGACGACGCCGTTGAGGCCGTCGAGGGCGTCGGAGGCCACGTTGACGTCGTGCGCCTTGAGGGCCTCCTTGCACTTGCTCTTGGTGATGAAGTCCGGAGCGGCGCCGCCGCCGGCCTTCGCCTTCTTCTTGCTCTTCTTCTTCGCCATGGTGATCCCCCTTTTTTGGGTCTTCCTAGGGAGCGGCTCGCGCTCGGCGGTCATGCTAGCCATTCGATCGGACAAGTCAGCGCCTTTTTAGAGAGAATTCCCGAATGCCGGCCGATCCCACCCTGCTACGCCCCCTTTCGCCGCCGCGCAACTCTCTGCGCGCCATGGCCTTGTTTGAGAGCGTCCCCTGACCGCCCCCCTGACCGCCCCCCTGATCGCCTTGACCGGCCTGACCGCCACCAGGGGGCTGCGGGCCCTGTGCCTGATCGCCTGCGCGCTGGCGGCGATCTCCCCCACCCTCCCCGGCCAGCGGGCCCGGACGCGGGTCCTGGTGGTGGACCGCTCGCGCTCGCTGGCCCACGCCACGGCGCGCCTGACGCCGCAGCTAGGCCTGGCCCTGGGGGACCTGGCCGCGGACGACCGGGCGGCGGTGGTGGTGGCGGGCGCGGCGCCGGTGGTCGCGCTGGGGCCGGTGCCGCGTGAGGA
>JAWLGW010000935.1:0-3323 GCA_041690735.1 Planctomycetota bacterium | reverse complement strand
CTCCGAGAACCCCACCAAGTCGCCCAACCTGGCCAAGCGCCGGCCGCTGACGGTCGAGTAGCGGCGCGTCGCGCCCCCGCGGCCTCCGCCCCCCTCTATGAGGAGGGCTGAGGCCGCGGCGAGGCCGGTCTACCCGAAGGTGATCCCCTGGGCCAGGGGCAGCTCCTTGGAGTAGTTGATCGTGCAGGTCTGGCGGCGCATGTAGGCCTTCCAGGCGTCGCTGCCGGCCTCGCGGCCGCCGCCGGTCTCCTTCTCGCCGCCGAAGGCCCCGCCGATCTCGGCGCCGCTGGTGCCGATGTTCACGTTGGCGATCCCGCAGTCGCTGCCCGCCTGGCCCAGGAACGCCTCGGCGGTCTGCAGGTTGGTGGTGAAGATCGCGCTGGAGAGGCCCTGGGGGACCTGGTTCTGGATCGCGATCGCCCGGCCGAGGTCGGCCTCCTCGATCACGTACAGGATCGGCGCGAAGGTCTCCTCCTGCACGATCGCCATGTCCGCCGTGGCCTTGATGATGGTCGGCTGCACGAAGTGACCGCCCTGGCAGGCGCCGGTCGCCTCGTGGCGGCCGCCGCCGGTCAGCACCTCGCCGCCCTGCTGCTTGGCGGCCTCGACCGCGGCCAGCATCTGGTCGACCGCGCGCTGGTTGATCAGCGGGCCCATGAGGGTGCCCTCGTCCAGGGGGTCGCCGATCCGCACCTGCTGGTAGGCCGCCACCAGCCGCTCGGTGAAGGCCGGGGCGACCTCGGGGTGGACGATCACCCGGCGGGTGGTGGTGCAGCGCTGCCCCGCGGTGCCCACCGCGCCGAACAGGACGCCCCGCACGGCGAGGTCGAGGTCGGCGTCCTCGCGAATGATGATGGCGTTGTTGCCGCCCAGCTCGAGCAGGGTGCGGCCCAGGCGGCGGGCCACCCGCTCGCCCACGACCTTGCCCATGCGGCAGGAGCCGGTGGCGGAGATCAGCGGGACCCGCCGGTCGTCGACCAGCCGCTCGCCCACCTCGGTCACGTCGCCGATCAACAGGCCGCACAGGCCTTCAGGAGCGCCGTTCCGCTCCAGGACCTCCTGCACGATCTTGTGGGTGGCGATCGCGCACAGGGGCGCGGCCTCGGACGGCTTCCACACCACCGAGTCGCCGCACACCAGGGCGATCATGGCGTTCCAGGCCCACACCGCCACGGGGAAGTTGAAGGCGGTGATCACGCCCACCGGCCCGATCGGGTGCCACTGCTCGTACATCCGGTGGCCAGGGCGCTCCGAGTGCATGGACAGGCCGTACAGCTGGCGCGACAGGCCGACCGCGAAGTCGGCGATGTCGATCATCTCCTGCACCTCGCCCAGGCCCTCCTGGTAGATCTTGCCCACCTCCAGGCTGACCAGCTTGCCGAGCGCCTCCTTGTGCTCGCGCAGGGCGAGGCCGATCTGGCGGACCACCTCGCCCCGGCGGGGCGCCGGCACCTGCCGCCAGGCCTCGAACGCCGCCACCGCCTTGGTGAGCACGGGCTCGTAGTCCTTGGCCTGAGCCTGACGGACGGTCGCGATCGTGTCCCCGGTGGCGGGGTCGATCGAGGCCAAAGCCTCGCCGGCGGTCTCGAGGAACCGCCCGGCCGCGGCGCCGGGGTTGCTCTCCTGCAGGCCGAGCTCGGCGAGGAAGGACGTGCGGGACATGAGGGCCTCTCCTTGCTGTCGAGGCGGCACCATACCAGCGGATGGCGCCGGCGACAGCCCCGCCGCCAGGCTCGCGCCACCGCGGCAGCGTGCAAGAATGATCGCCCGCAGGAGGACCTCATGAGCATTCAGCAGCTCCCCCCCAAGGCTTGCCACGACCTGCGCGAGGCTGACCCCGCGATCCCGCTGATCGACGTGCGCACCCCTCAGGAGTTCGCGGCCGGCCACCCCGAAGGGGCCCTCAACGTGCCGATCTTCGTGGGGGGCCCGTTCGGCGGCATGCAGCCCAACCCGGGGTTCGCGGACCTGGTGCGGCAGGTGGCGCCCGACCCGGCGCAGCGGGTGATCTTCTCCTGCGCCGTGGGGGGCCGCTCGCACCGGGCCTGCGAGCTGCTCGCCAACGCCGGCTACCCGCACACGATCAACATGGTGGGCGGCTTCAACGGCGCCCGGCAGCCCGACGGGACGGTGATCGAGAAGGGGTGGGCCGAGGCGGGCCTGCCGGTGTCGACCGACCCCGGCGACCGCAGCTGGCAGGCGCTGCAGGCCAAGCACGGCGGGTGACCGCCCCCGTCGGCGGTCCGGGGCGCCCCCCGCGCTGGCCGCTCGCGGCGGCCTTCCTGGCCGGGCTGGCGGTGGCGGCCGCCGCCCTGGCGCCGGCCCTCTACCCCGCCGAGGTCTACGGCCTGTGGTGCCGGCTGCGCTACGGCGCCGAGCCCTCGGCCGGCGGGGTGGTGCTGAGCGTCGCGCCAGCCCCGCCGGCAGCGGCGGGCGAGGGCGCGGGCCCCTGGGTGGTGGTGGAGCTGCACAACGTGGGGTCGGCGCCCACGGTGGTGAACCTCCCCGAGCGGCCGGGGGGCGAGCTGAGCTTCGAGGCGCTCACCGCCAGCGGCGCCCCGGTCCCGGGGCGCCCCCCCGCCATGGAGCAGGAGGCGGTGCCGATCCACTCGGTGGAGCTGGCTCCGGGCGAGCGGCTGGGCGTGGTGTGCGACCTGTCGCGGTGGCTGGAGGTCCCCGCGGACGCGCGGGCGCTGCGGGTACGTGCCGAGCGGGCCCCCGTGGCCGGGGACCCGCATCGGTGCGCGTCGAGCTGGTCGGTGGTGGCAGTAGCGGTTAGCCCTTAGCTGTTAGAGCTGTCGCCAAGAGCCGGCTCTTTGCGGCGCCTGCCACCTGCTAACGGCTAACTGCTCTCGCGCTCGCGCCCGCGGCGGCCGGGGGCGTAGGGCCCCTCGTCGTCGAGCCGCGGATGGGCGTCCGAGCGGCTGAGGCGCAGCGACATGTGCTCGTAGGCGGGGCGATCGACGTGGCGGCGGCGGGTCATGCTGTGCTCTCCTGGGCGGCTAGAAGCCGCCCTGCTCCTCGTCGTCGTCGCCGGTCACGAACGGGCGCAGCTCCTCGGGCGGCAGGCCCATGAGGATCCCGAAGGCAAACCGGCGGTGGATCTCCTGCAGACGGCGACGCTCCTGCTCCATGGGTCCCTCCCTGTTCCCCGTTACGCTCTTATCGGCGGCGGGTCGGGCGGCCTTTTGCGCCTTTTCGTCGGTTAGCATCCAGGCCCGTGGCCACCCCGCAGCCGAGCGCCGAAGCCTCGCTCCCCGCGCACCTCCCCGTGCTGGTCGTGGACGACGAGCCGGTCATGCGGGCCTTCCTCGACAAGGCGC